>MPOY01000467.1 GCA_001896715.1 Methanoculleus sp. EBM-46 | reverse complement strand
GTGTGGGCCGCAAGGTAGAGGAGCCCGATCGCCGCCGACCGGGAGATACCGAAACCGCAATGGACCAGAACCGGCCGGCCCTTCGCGAGACACCGGTCGATGAAGAGCAGGGCGGCGTCAATCGCCTCTTTCGGGACGTCATCGGGGTTGTGCGTATCGACCAGGTTGAGCATCAGCCGGTTGCCTCGCCGGGCGACCAGGTGTTCGGGGTGATCCTCCGGCACCGTCCCGACGGGCGAGCAGGTGACGGCCAGACAGTGGTAAGGGCTCCGGCAGGCATGCACCACGCACCAGGTCTCGTGGGCCTCCACCGTGACCTCGTAGTCCTCCTGGGTCCCGACGTACAGGTTTTGGTAGATCTCGATCATCGGCATACCTCAAGGGCATACGCCGCGGCCCCGAGGAGCGGCGAGCGCCCCCCAAGTTCAGAGACGGCAAGACGCGGGAGGGCGAGGTAACGGTCGATATAAGGCTCCATATGCCGGATAACGATATCCCCGTGGTAGCGGGCGAGCGGTCCGTCGAAGACGATGATATCGGGGTTGTAGGCGACGATTACGGCCGAGACGCCCCGGGCGTTCACCTGCCCGAGCGCCTCCATGAAGGCGAGGGCGACCGGATCCTCTTTTCGGACCGCCTCGAGGATCGCCCGGGTCGAACCGGCATCAAAGGCGACGTCCCGGACATCGGCCTCCTTTCGCCACGCTGCAAAGAACCCGGGGAGGTTCTTTGCGGAGGCGTAGGCCTCCCAGTGACCCTTATAGCCGCACCCGCAGGTGAGGTTGTAACGGGTATCGACGGGTATGTGCCCGATCTCTCCGGCGTTCCCCGTCGCCCCGAGGAGGAGACGGCCGTTCACTACCGCGCCGCCGCCTATCCCGGTGGAGAGGGTGACGTAGACAACGTTATCGGAGCCGCGGGCAGCGCCCGCCCACCATTCGCCGAGGACGCCCGCCCGGGCATCGTTGATCAGGGCGACCGGTAGATCGAACCGTTCGCTGAGCGGTTCGACGATCTCCACGACCGGGAAGGCGATGTTTGGTGAGTTTACGACCCACCCGCGGTCGAGATCCAGGGGACCGGCCGACGCGACGCCGATCGCGGTGGCGCTCTCTCCCGGCGCCGACGCGAGGAGGGTCTCGATCCGGTCGATGATCGCGACGGTAATCGCATCTCCGGAAGGCCCCGAGGCCGGCGTCGGTGCGGCGGTGTGGGCCAGTATGGTCGCGTCGGCGGAGTCGATCAGGGCGGCGCGGAGGTTGGTCCCGCCGAGGTCAACGGCAATCACGGTCGTCATGGGTTCTCCGGAGAGCGGATGCTTCTCTTCACGAGATTACGCGAGCCCGTTGCATAAACCTGCCCCCGCGCCCGGATCAGATACCCTCCCCCACCGCCATGCAGGGGTACTTCTCCCGGGGATACCTGCCCTCCAGGGACTCGCGGACGAACTGTTCCCGGGCCGGAGCCGCAAGAAGGCTCTCGTAGACCTCTTTTCTGACGCCGGCATAGCGGTAGGCGTCACCGCTCTCGCATATGACGAGGAGCGCCTTCGTCGTGGGGTCGTAACCGACGGATCGTATGCCGCCGGCGGAAGACCCCGCTGATGGTTGAGACATGCGAGCCGGTGTGGTCGGCAGCGATGATAGCGGTTGCGGCCGGTGATCGTGCCGGTCAGCGGACCTTCTCGTAGGGGTAACGCAGCCGGATGAAATCCCCGAAGTACCGGCCCTTCGACCGGGCTGCAAGCAATCCCTCGTAGACCTCGGGCGGCACCCCGACGTAGTTGTAGACCCCGCCGCTGTGAAACTCGACCTCCAGGATCTCGTCTTCTTCGTTATAACCGACCGATCGTATGTTGGTGGACTCGACGGCCTGGCGTTGCATGGACGGGGGTGGAGGCGGTGATGGGGTATAAGGGTTGTGGGAGGTGAGGAGGAATGCCCGGGGAGTGCGGGTTACGGCATGACAGAGAAGGCATAGATGTAGTCCGCACCGGTCCCTTCCCGGTAGCCCGTCAGGGGGTCATGGTCGACGTCGACAAAGATCGCAACCGTCGTAACTCCCCACGGGTTCGCGGGCAAGATCTGTCCGGACGTAGAGGATGCCCTCGCGGATATAGCAGGAGAGAGCGGTGATATCGGGGTCGGGGAAGTCCCCCGCCGGGTCGGCCACGCCGGCCGCAGAGGCAATAGCGACCAGCAGGAGCGCCGGCAGTACGAAGAGCACGCACCCCCACCCCCGGTCTGCCGGCATCATCGGTCCCGGGTGTGCAGGTGCCGGAGGGGGATAAAGATGCCAGATGCAGGTTATCCGGCGGTTCTTCCGGATAGGCTTTCCGGGGCAGGAAAGCTGCTGGAGGATGCTCTATGTGGATTCTATAGAGCAATCTCTCTTATCGAGGCAATCGGGTCTGGCATACCGGGGTGAGGGCTGCATTCGCCGGGCCAAAACCCGGGACTTCCCTGACAGGGGGAGGGAGCGATCACCGTATCTCTCTTTGATCTCTTCTAAAAATTGTTCCGCATCGTCGATAACGACCAGAACCTCTTCTGCTGAGAGAATCCGTGAGATCGAATAATCAACCTCCTCCCGAAGTTCTTCCGCGATGCGAAATGCCCTGCCGAACTCCGGATCGATCACTCCGGTCCGGATAAACTCCGAACAGAATGTAGCGATCAGGCCCCTGTGTGTCCGGACTGTAATTCCGCGGGTGAGCAGCAGCGCTGTTGCCGCAAAAGACATGGAATGATACGCGCGATTCACGGAATCTTCGCAAAATCCTTCGTTCAGAAGATATCAGGCGGCAGCAAGCCGCTGCTCTGCTCTCCGGAGTAATTCGTGAACAGTCGCGCCCTTATCCAACCCGGGCACCCTCGGCCAGTACCGCCTTCAAAAACGGCGAATTTCGCCTCCTCTCCAGATCGCCGCGAGAGAGCACCTTGACCGAGAGGTTTACGCCTGTCTCGAGCATGATGTCATACGCAAGCCCGATCAGGCTCCGCCTGAGGCGGAAGTCTTCCTCGTTCGTAATCACCAGCAGGTCGAGATCCGATGAAGGCGTTGCCTCACCGCGTGCCGTTGAGCCGAAGAGGATTACCTCCTCGATGCGGTCACCCCACCGGTAGATGGCCTTCGCAAGGAATGCATCAAGTGCGGTGCGGAACGAGGGATGCATGGGTATCAATCCTGTATCGCATCTTCCGGGTGATATATCTTCGCGTGGAAGGGCCGGTGACCCGTGCATGATCACTACTCAACCCGGGGAAGGAAGGCGATGGGCGGGCGCCTCGGCATCACCTGGAAAGAGTTCGATCTCGAACAGTTCCGGCGCGGCATGGTCGTTGAACTCGAGCACGGCCTCCACGACCCGGTGACAAACGTCACCGACGACGACCTCTTCCTGACGGCGAAGACAGCGCTTGCGCACCTCAACGAATTCCCCGACAACTACGACCGGCTCGAGAAGCAGGCGGAGGCCTACCGGGCGGAACGGAGAGCGGCATAGCGATTGGGCGTTCGCTGTCGCCCCTGTAGTGCCGGGCGGTCGATGCGCAACAACTATCGCCCCTCCGCGCCAATCATGGCATATGGAACGGCGTGGGAGAGCAGAATGGATCAAGATACGGCAGCGGCGGGTCATCGACGAGAAAGAGTACTACGCCGACCGGCTCTACGAGACCCGGCGTGACGCAACCTCCTACGGCCGCATGCTGCAGAACCAGGATAAAGACGTCCTCATCCTCGGGACCATCCACGAAGGCGGGCACCGGGGCTACGCCGTCTTCGTCAGGAAGTAAAGCAGCCGGCTCAACCTGCCCGGCACTCCCGGATCGCCGGCCCCGTGCATCGTTCCCGCCACTCGCCATGGAGAACGCCGCAGACGTCGATATCCTCAACGACCCCCCACTTCCTGACGTGCCCCCGGAGGTGCGCTTCGTGCACCATACCGCACTTCTCCATCACCCGGCCCGAAGCACGGTTCCGGGAGAAGTGCATGGCATAGACCCGGTGCAGCCCGAGGACCGAGAACCCGTACTCGATCACCGCCCGGGTGGCCTCCGTGGCATACCCCCGCCCCCAGTACGGCCTCCCCATCCAGTAACCGAGCTCCGCCCGGCGGTGATCGCGGTCGATCTCCACGAGCCCGGCCGCGCCCACGAGATCTCCATCGCAGGTGACGGCGTAGATGGCATGCACCCCCCGCTCAAACCCTGGGCGGTGCGTCGCAATCCAGGCCTCCGCCACCCCGTCGGGATAGGGGTAGGGGATCTCAAGGGCTGAGGACGCGACCGCATACTCGCCGGCGAGCCGCTGCACCATGGAAGCATCCGCAAGGGTGAACGGCCGCAGGAGGAGCCGGTCGGTTACGAGGATGGGCTGTCCGGTCACGGGAAGGCGCCTCCCTCCCGGAGAATCCCCCAGATATCGGCATCCTCAAAGACTCCCCACTTCCTGATATGCTCGCGGAAGCGGCCTTCATGCACCATTCCGCACTTCTCCATCACCCGGCCCGAGGCGGGGTTCCGGGAGAAGTGCATGGCGTAGACCCGGTGCAGCCCGAGCGCCGAGAACCCATACTCGATCATCGCCCGGACCGCCTCGGTGGCGTACCCTCTGCCCCAGCAGGACCGTGCGACCCAGAACCCGAGCTCTGCCCGGCGGTGGCCGCAGTCGATCCGCAGGCGGACGCCGCCGATCAGCCTTCCTTCCCCGGCAAGCGTGATGGCGAAGGCTGCGGTATCGCCGCGCTCGATACCTTCGCGGAGGGAGGCGATCCAGAGCTCGGCAAGGCCATCAGGATAGGGGTGAGGGAGGAGGGTTGTCGCGGCAACGGCGTAGTCGCCGGCGAGCTGCTGCACCGTGAAAGCGTCCGCAAGGGCGAACGACCGCAAGAGCAGGCGATCGGTCGCGAGGATGGGCTGGTTCTCCATATGCATGCTCATTGCACCGGCCGGATATAAGCCATGCCGCGCCGCCACCCGGACCGCAAGGAGAGGGTGATCCAGAGACCACGGCAACCGCCACCCACCCGGCCGTATAACCCCCCGATAACCACACCCGGTTATACCCTGGTGCCCCATCTTCCGGGATTATGTGGCCCATTAGCGATTGGGAGCCACCCTGCCCTTCCGTTTGGCCGGAAGTTGTATGATAACCGCCCTATCTGCAAATCAGCAACCTTTATTAATTTTTGTTCTGTATTCCATCATACATGATCAAAGTCGCAATCAACGGTTACGGCACCATCGGTAAGCGGGTTGCCGATGCGGTCGCCAAACAGCCCGACATGGAAGTGGTAGGGGTCTCAAAGACGAGCGTCTCGGCAGAAGCGTTCGTCGCAAAAAAGCGTGGATATCCCCTCTACATCGCCGATATCGGAAAGAAAGCAGCGTTCGAGAAGGCCGGCCTTGATGTCGCCGGCGACGTCGAGGCGATGCTGAAAGCCGCCGATATCGTCGTGGATGCCACCCCCGGCGGTGTCGGAGAGAAGAACCGCCCGGTCTACGAACGTCTCGGGAAGAAGGCAATCTATCAGGGCGGCGAGGAGCACGAGGTCGCCGGGTTCTCCTTCAACGCTCATGTGAACTACAAGGAGGCCGAAGGGCACCAGTTTGCCCGGATCGTCTCGTGCAACAGCACCGGGCTCGTCCGGATCATCTCTGCCATGGACCAGGCCTTCGGCGTCGACCGGGTCAGAGCGGTGATGGTCCGCCGGGCATCAGACCCCGGCGACGTCAAGCGGGGGCCTGTGGATGCCACCGTCCTTAACCCGGCCACCATACCGAGCCACCACGGCCCCGACGTCAACACCGTCCTCCCCGACGTCAACATCGTCACTCTTGCGATGATCGTCCCGACGACCTTCATGCACATGCATGCTATCCAGATGGACTTGAAGAAGGAGACCACTCGCGAAGAGGTGCTGAAGGTCTTTGAGAACCACAGCCGCATCGGGCTCGTCCGCAAGGCCACCGGTATCAAGAGCAACGCACAGCTCCGGGAGTACGCCCAGGACCTCGGCCGGCCAAGGGCCGACGTCTGGGAAAACGGCATCTTCGAGGAGTCGGTATCGGTCCTCGGCGGAAAGGAGTTCTACTGTTTCCAGGCCATCCACCAGGAGGCCGACGTCATCCCCGAGAACATCGACTGCATCCGCGCCTTGATGGGAACCGTGAAGGATCCGGAGGAATCCATCCGGATGACCAACAAAGCGCTCGGGTTCGTCGCCATCAGGTGAACGGCAGGGCCAGGGGGGAAGAACCATTAACTCCCCGGCAGACCCACTCTTTTCAATGGACCCATACGAACTCGCGACCAGAAATACCGTAGAGGTCGTCACCGACGAGGAACTGCGTGCGCTCATCGACCGCCCGGTCAGGCGGGTCTACACCGGCTACGAGCCGAGCGGGGAGATCCATCTCGGCCATATGGTGACGGTGAACAAGCTGATGGACCTGCAGAAAGCAGGGTTTGAGGTGACCGTTCTCATCGCGGACCTTCATGCGTTCTTAAACCGCAAAGGCACGATGGACGAGATTCGCGAGATCGCGAAGTACAACCGTCGCTGTTTCGAGGGGCTCGGGCTGGTCGGCGCGAAGTATGTTCTCGGGTCGGATGTGCAGCTCACGCCGGAGTACGAGCTTGCCGTCCTCGAACTTTCCCAGGCGATCACCCTCAACCGGGCGAAGAGGAGCATGGACGAGGTCGGGCGGCAGATGGATAACCCGACGGTCTCGCAGATGGTCTATCCCATCATGCAGATGGTCGATATAGCGACCTTGAAGGTGGACGCTGCCGTGGGCGGGATCGATCAGCGAAAGATACACATGCTCGCGCGGGAACACCTCCCCTCGATCGGCTACCCGGCACCGGTCTGCATCCACACGCCGATCATCAACGGCCTTGACGGGAAGAAGATGTCGTCGTCGGCCGGCAACGTCATATCGGTCGCCGACGCCGCGGAAGATATCCGGCAGAAGATGAAGAAGGCGTTCTGCCCGCCGGAGGTTGAGAACAACCCGGTGCTCGAGATCCTGCGCTACCACATCTTCCCCCGGGCCGGGACGGTCACCATCCGCCGGCCCGCGAAGTTCGGCGGAGACCGGGAGTTTGCCGCCTACAATGACCTCGAGCGGGCCTACGCCGCCGGCGAGATCCATCCCCTGGACTTGAAGAACGCGGCTACCAACCATCTCATCGATATCCTCGCCCCCGTACACGACTACGTCTGCAGCAGGTGATCCGGCCGTGGGCCATGATGAAATGCACGAGCGGTTCGACCGCGAGATCGAGGCGATGGGTGTCCGGATAAAAGATGCCGATGCACTGAAGGTACGGGACGACGTCTTTGACGAGGTCACCCTCGTCGCGCTCTACAAACTTGTCCACAAAAAACTGATCTCGGTCATCGGCGGCCCTATCAGCACCGGAAAAGAGGCGAACGTCTTTTATGGCGAGCGCGACAAAAGGGGGATCGCAATCAAGATCTACCGCATCCAGACGGCGAACTTCAAGGCAATGACCGAGTACCTTGCAGGCGACCGCCGGTTTGCGAGCATCCGGGGGTCGCGCAAAGGCATCGTCTTTGCCTGGACAAAGAAAGAGTACAGCAACCTCGCCCGGGCGCACGAGGTGGGGATCCCGGTTCCCGAACCCCTCGCGTTTGACCGGAACATCCTCTTGATGGAGTTTCTCGGGCGCGAAGAGGTGCCGTACCCGCAGCTCCGGAACGCCGAAGTTGCGGATTACGGGGTCACGTACGGCGAGATCCTCGGCTACATCGAACGGCTTTATCAGGAGGCACGCCTGGTCCATGCCGACCTCTCCGAATACAATATCCTCTACTACGAGAAACCATACGTGATCGATATGGGACAGGCGGTCACCCTGGATCACCCACGGGCGTCCGCGTTCCTGATCCGGGATATCAGGAACATCAACCGGTATTTCTCCCGTTACTGCGATGTGCAGGACGAACAGGAGATCATCGGTGCGGTCACCGGCAGCAGAGGCCGGGAGCGATAACCATCGGGAGACACGATAACCATGACCAGACAGGAGCTAAAAGTTACATCCGCAAGGCTTGGTGTACTCATCGGCAAGAGCGGGTCCACGAAACGCGAGATCGAAGAGAAGACCGGGACAATCCTCCGGATCGACAGCGAGGAGGGGATGGTGACGATCGAGGCGGAGGATCCCGTCGCCGTCATGACGACGACAAACGTCGTCTCCGCGATCAACCGGGGGTTCTCGCCGGAGCGTGCATACCGGCTCCTTGAGGACGAAGACATGATGTTCGACGTCATCGACCTCGCCGACCTCTCGGGCACGACCCGGCACCTCGAGCGGCTCCGGGGCCGGATCATAGGGAAAGCAGGCACATCCCGCGCCCAGATCGAGGATATGACCGGCACGGAGCTATCGGTTCACGGAAAGACCGTCGCTATCATCGGTCTCCCGGACCAGGTCGAGACCGCGAGGAAAGCGGTGGAGATGCTGATCCAGGGCGTGCCCCACGAGCACGTCTACGCCTTCCTCGACCGGAAGAAGAAGGAAGCAAAACAGGCGATGCTGGAGTACTATTCGTGATGCGGCCGGAGCACACCGGCACTGAACACCCCGATGATAACACGAAGGAAATACAGTCTGCAGTGGAAATGAAGGGGTATACATGGAGATAGCCGGCCTCCCCATCCCGCCGGATCTTCTGGCCGACTACACGGGGCGGGGGATCACGGAACTCTACCCGCCGCAGGCAGCCTGCGTCGAAGCGGGTCTTTTTGCGGGGAAGAACCTCCTCATAGCCATACCGACGGCAAGCGGCAAGACCCTGGTCGCCGAGATGGCGATGCACCACCAGGTCGACCGGGGCGGCAAGTGCCTCTACATCGTCCCCTTGCGAGCGCTCGCGAGCGAGAAGTTCGAGGAGTTCTCGGGAAAAGGCCTCCGCGTCGGCATCGCCACCGGCGACTTCGATCGAAGGGACGAGTACCTGGGGAGAAACGACATCATCGTCGCGACGAGCGAGAAGGTGGACTCGCTCCTCCGGAACCGGACGCCGTGGCTCGCGGAGGTCACCCTGCTCGTCCTCGACGAGGTCCACCTCATCGACGACCCCTCCCGGGGGGCGACGCTCGAGATGGTGATCGCGAAGCTCCGGCACAAGAACCCGGCGATTCAGATCATCGCCCTCTCCGCCACCATCGGGAACCCCGGGGACCTCGCCGGGTGGCTGGGCGCGGAGCTCGTCGAGAGCGACTGGCGGCCGGTGGATCTCCGAGAGGGAGTCTTCTTCTGGAACGGCATCCGCTTTGCCGACCGCGACCGCGAGGTCGAACGCCGGAGCAAATACGAGGACCTGGACCTCGTCCTCGATACGGTCGCGGAGGGGGGGCAGTGCCTGGTCTTCGTCAGCTCCCGCAAGAACGCCGAGGCGTTTGCGAAACGCGCGGCATCGGGGTTGAAACTCAAAAATCCGATCCTCGCCGGCTACGCCGATAAGCTACGCTCGAGCGCCTCGACCGATATGGGGAAGACACTTGCCGCCTGCGTCGCGCAGGGGGCGGCGTTCCACCACGCGGGCCTTGCCCGCGAAGAGCGCCAGATCGTCGAGGCGGGGTTCCGGGAGGGGCAGATCAGGGTGATCGCCTCCACACCGACGCTCGCGGCGGGCTTGAACCTCCCCGCCCGGCGGGTGATCGTCCGTGACTACCTCCGGTTCAACGCCGGGGAGGGGATGGTCCCGATCCCCGTCCGGGAGTACCGGCAGATGGCCGGGCGGGCCGGGCGACCGCACCTCGACCCCTACGGTGAGGCGGTCCTGATCGCGAAGTCCGAGGAGATGGTCGACGAGCTCTTCGACTGCTACATCAACGCGCCGGCCGAGGACGTCCGGAGCCGGTGCGCGGATGAAGCGGTCCTCTGCACCCACATCCTCTCGCTCATCGCGACGGGATTCGCCCGCGAGGCGGATGAGGTGTTCGCGTTCATGGACGGGACGTTCTACGCCCACCAGGGGGAGAGCCCCCGTGCACTCTCGCGGGCGGTCTGCCGGGCGCTTGAGTTCCTGCGCGAGGCAGAGATGATCACCGAGGTCGGTGAGTGGATCGAGGCCACGGAGTACGGGTCGCTCGTCTCACGGCTCTACATCGATCCCCGGAGTGCCGAGGTGATCGTGGCGGCGATGATCGACCGGCAGGAGTACACGGATATCGGGTTCCTGCACCTCCTCTGCTCGACACCCGATATGCCGACGCTCTACATCCGGCGGGACGACATGTACCTCCTCGACCGGTTCCTCGCCGACCACCGTGACGACCTCTGGACGGATATTCCCTGGGATGCGGGCGAGGGGTTCGACCGGAGCCTCAAGACCGCGCTCCTCCTTGCCGACTGGGCGGACGAGGTAGGCGAGGATACGATCTGCGAGCGCTACCGCGTCGGCCCGGGCGACATATACGGTATGGTGGAGAGCGTCGCCTGGCTGGTCCACGCTGCCCGGAGTCTCGCGAAACTCTTTGCCCCGCACCTTGCGGCGCCCATCGAGGAGATGGAGCTCCGGACCAAACACGGCATCAAGAAGGAACTCCTCCCCCTCATCAGGCTTCACGGGATCGGGCGCGTCCGGGCGCGCCGGCTCTTCAACAACAGCCTCGGGTCGATCGAGGCGCTCCGCGCGGCCGGACCGGAGAAGGTCGGAAAGATCCTCGGCCAGGGGATCGCCGCGCGGATATTCGAGCAGCTTGAGGGGACGCGGGAGGAGGTCGGGGAAGTCAGCGAAGAGCAGTCGACCCTCTCCCGGTTCGGATGAAGAGAGATGGTAGAGATGATGGAGACGGTAAAAACAGGAGAGATGGTGGAAACGGCGGAAACGGTAGAGGCAGCATGCGATATCTACCCGGCGGTCTTCGCGGTCGATGAGAATATCCGGTTTCTGCGCCGGATCCGCCGGATCGCCGACGAGCACCGGACCCATATCATACTCTTCGATGCCGACCGCCTCGCCGGGCGCGCCCACGTGGAGGCAGCTCTCCGGCACGCCTGGCGATCCTGGGCCGGCGGCAACCCGATAGCAAACTCGATCGAGATGGAAGCGCTCCTTTACGCCGCGGGGACCCGGCAGTGTCAGGTGGCTGCATCCTTCGGCATCCATCCTGGCCTGAACCGTTCCTACATCGCCGTCTGCCCATCGGCGCCGGGTATCCGTGACCATCTCGCCGGCCTCGTGACGTTCGTCGACGGGGGGCATGAGGAGACGATCGATCCTGAAAAGCGTGCGCGCCTTGCGGACCTCTTCGGCATCACGCCCGAGGAGGTCGCGGTGGTGGGCGAGGACCGGTTCCGCGACCTGGTCATCGAGCGGGTGGCCCTCCTCGACGTCTACCGCTGACCCGACGAGGCGTGGGTCAGGATGTGCCGGATCTCGGGGATGATGATCTCCCGCGCGGCGAGGGTGACGGCCTTCGTCGAGCCCGGTATGCAGAAGACCGCCCGGCCGTCGATGACGCCTGCTATCGCCCGGGAAAGGATCGCAGCGGTCCCGATCTCCTCGTAACTTTTGAGGCGGAAGAGTTCGCCGAACCCGTCGATCGTCTTTGCAAGGAGCGGCGCGACCGCCTCGATCGTCACGTCGTCGGGGGTGAGTCCGGTGCCTCCGGTGACGATGACACAGGTTGCACGCGAAGTGGCCGCAGAGACCTCGGCACGGATCCGCGCGACATCATCGGGGACCACGGCATAGTGGGTCACCTCGATGCCGTCGGCGGAGAGGAGGTCGATGAGCGCCTTTCCGCTGGCGTCAGTCCCGGGTTTCCGGCTCGACGAGACGGTTATGACGGCCCCGGTCACGGTGAGGGGTTTAAGATGGTTACTCTCCATAAGATCTTCCTGTACCCCTGTACCGCGTATTTTACTTCTTTCTATCCTTTGCGGGAGGGGGTGCGATCCCCGACCCCTTTGTTTCGACTGGAACTTAAGGGGGGCACGCGAGGGGAGGGGGAAGGTCGGTGTGGTGGGGAGAGAGGAGAGGATCACCTCCCCGGCAGATATCCGGGTTCATCAAGAAGAGTTGACAGGAGGCGGGGGCAGGAGAGAGAAGGTTATCCCGGGGATGGCTACAGGAGAAGTTAAGAGAGGGGAGGGCCGGAAGAGAGGGGATCCGCCTGGAGATGGCTATAGGAGGTGAGAGGATGGAACGGGGGGAAGAGACCTACCCGGGGAAGACTGCAGGAGAAGTTAAGAGAGGAAAAGGCCAGAAGAGAGGGGATCCGCCTGGAGAGATGGCTATAGGAGGTGAGAGGATGGAACGGGGGGAAGAGATCTACCCGGGGAAGACTACATGAGGAGATGAGAGGAAAACTGGAGTCGAGGGAGAAACAGATAATTCCATCCGGGCTTCTAAAGGTCCTGTTCCTTCCATATTCTCTTCCTGTTCCTTCCATATTCTCTTCCTGGTCCTTTTTCAACTCTTTTCTACCTTTCCCCGGTCTCTCCTTAACCCCTCTCCAGCCTATTCCCGGTCCTGCTTCAACCTCTCTTCACCCTTCTCCAGTCTCCCTTTAACCCCTCTCCAGCCTATTCCCGGTCCTGCTTCAACCTCTCTTCACCC
>MPOY01000170.1 GCA_001896715.1 Methanoculleus sp. EBM-46 | reverse complement strand
TGACGAGCACCAGTAGTGCGGCGGCGACCGGGTCGAAAGCAAGACCCTGCAGAAAACAGGAGATGTACACCATCGCAGCCCCCGCGATGGAGAGATAGAGCGAGGTGTATACGATGAACCGGGTAACGGCCGGACAGAACGGTCGGATTGCCCCGGCTCGGTTGATCGAGGCGAACATGCATAGTTGTCAGGAGAAAGGTGAATATTCATTGTACCGAGGAATATTCATCGGTCTGGTTAACACGGGCGCGCTGCTCCGGCAGGGCGGCACCCCTCCATCCGGTCGGTTGTGGGTGATCCCCGGGGCGCGGGCTCCGGCTGGAGTCAAACGAGTACTACATCGAGGGCAGATGGAGCCGGTCTGCGGTTGCCCGGTAATGCTGGAACACCCGTTCTCCCCAGGCGATGGCTGCCGCATCGGTGCTGACGAGGTCCGTGGCGGTGTCGTAGGTTCCCTTATCGCGCCGATAGAGGCCGAGCGAGACGAAGCCGTCGGTCACTGCCATCCCGAGGCGAACCGGCGAGGCGGCGACGTAGAGCCCGAAACCGGCATGCCCCCGGAGGGACTCGAGCATGGTCCGGTACGGCTCTTCTACCAGTTTCCCGGCGAGCTCCTGCGAGACGACGAGTTCGACGGGTTTGCCCTGCAGAGCCGCCTCTCTGATCGCACCCGCATGCACCGGGCTCATGATCGAGGATACACCGTGAATCCACGACGCGCTCTCGATTATGGTCCCGAACGCCCTGTACACGGCAAAGACGTCCTCCTCGATGTCCCTGACCACCCCCGCATCGTAGAGGTCATGCAGTTCGTTCAGGAACCTCCGGGGTATGCTCTCGATATCGTGTGCGGCCCAGAAGTCCTTGTGGCGCTCTATCACGCCCACCATCGTCACCAGGCGCTCGATCTCCTGCTCGACGAGCCTGCCGATAGGAGTGAGGGTATACCCGTCCCGCACCTGCTCGACGTACTGCAGGGCCTCAAGCTGCCGGATCTTCGGGATGAGGGCCTGCGACGAACTCCCCGTGATGTCGCGGAGGGTCGAGAGGGACCTCTTTTCGCTCCCGAGGGCAAGCAGCACCTGCGTTACCAGCCTCGACCGGAAGATCACCTGAATATCGTCGTGGAACTCGCCGTAGACTTCAAGAGCGGACATACCATCGCCTTATA
>MPOY01000173.1 GCA_001896715.1 Methanoculleus sp. EBM-46 | reverse complement strand
GATGACCCCCACCAGGCCGCCGGCGGCGATCCAGCCTGCAACACGACGATCCAGGTTCCCCCGCACCAGGTGGCCCGCAGCGCCGGAGAGCGACGTGAAGATGACCACGAAGAGGCCGGTCCCGACGGCGATGGGTTCCGGAAACCCGAGATAGAAGTACATGATCGGGAGCATAATCGTCGATCCGCCGACCCCGATGAGGCCGCCGAAGATCCCGGCGATGATGCCGATCGTAAAGAGGAGGAGCACGGTTGCCGGCGTCGCCGGCGGAGCGACGATGAGTGCTGCGCCAAGCATCGCCGCGACTGCCACGGCAATCAGCACCTTCCGGGCAGATCGGCTCCACGTCATGCGTCAGAACTCTCATCACGGAGCACGAACGCACGCAAGGCCAGAACGCAGACCGCCGGGTAATCCTCTCTCGTCTCAGGCCGGATCATCATCGGGCGGGGCAGCATGCATCTGTTGTACGCCCCCGATTCTCCATGAACCTACCGAAAGGGGTTCGTGGGGAGGCAGACCCCCTCGATGCCGGCCAGTTGTCTCTCCGGTTCGGCCGCATACATGCAGACCGAGGGGTAGTAGCTCCTGATGTAATCCTTGAGCATCCGGAAGGAGCAGTACTCCGGGGCGATGCTCTTTATCGACTCTTTCATCATCTGGACCCATTTATGCGGGACGTTGTCCATCGTCCGCGAGTAGTAGAGCGGGGCGACCTCGTTCTCGATAAGGTCGTAGATCGTATCCGCGTCCGCCCGGTTGTTCCCGGCATAGGGGGTGTGACCCTCAAACCCCCACCCGTTCCTGCCGTTGTAGCCCTCGACCCACCAGCCATCCAGGACCGAGAGGTTCAGCACCCCGTTCATCCCCGCCTTCATGCCGCTCGTTCCGCTTGCCTCCATGAGCGGGACGGGTGTATTCATCCAGACATCGACGCCCTGGACCATGTAGCGCGCCAGCTGCTCGCCGTAATCCTCGATGAAGGAGATCCGGCCCCCGAATCGGGGATCCTGAGAGTACTGGTAGATCCTCTGCAGGATACGTTTGCCCTTCTCGTCGGCGGGATGAGCCTTCCCCGAGAAGATGAACTGCACCGGCCTCCAGCGGTTGTTCACGATACTATCGAGCCGATCCAGGTCCTCGAATATGAGGTCCGCCCGCTTGTACTCGGCGAACCGGCGGGCAAACCCGATCGTCAGGGCCGACGTGTCGAGCATCAACCCCTCGGCGGCAAGGTTCGCGGGCTCTTCCCGATGTCCCGCCCACTTGAGCCGTTTCCTCTCCCGGAGCCGGGCGAAGAGCTTCATCTTCAGCCACTGGTGTTCGCCCCAGAGTTCGTTGTCCGGTATCTCGTCGACCACCTCCCATATGATCGGGTTATCGTAATCCTCTCGCCAGTTCGGGTAGATCACGTCCATGTAACGGTCAAAGAGCGCCTCGATACGGTGGTTCAACCACGAGGGCAGGTGGACGCCGTTTGTGATGGCGTCGATCGGGACCTCCTCCAGGGGCAGGTCGGGCCAGAGTGGCTGCCACATCTCCCGGGCGACCTCGCCGTGCCTCCGCGAGACGCCGTTGTGAAAGAGACTCATACGGAGGGCAAATGCGGTCATGTTGAACCTGGCGCCCGGATTGTGCGGGTCCTTCCCGAGCGCCATGAACTCGTCCCATGTCATACCGAGCGACGGGCAGTAACTGCGGAAGTACCTCGCCATCAGGTCTTCAGGGAAGATGTCGTGGGCAGCCGGGACAGGGGTATGGGTGGTGAAGATCGACGTGCCCCGGACCTTCTCAAGCGCCTCATCCGGGGGCATCCCGGCAACGAGGCGCTCCCGGAGCCGTTCGAGGATGGCAAACGCCGAGTGGCCCTCGTTCAAGTGCATCGCCGAGTAGTCCACGCCGAGGGCGTGGAGCACCTTCCTCCCGCCGATACCGAGCACGATCTCCTGCCGGAGCCGGCACTCGAGCTCCTTTAGATAGAGACGGTGGGATATGCTCTGGTTCTCGGGAAGGTTCTCGTCGATGTGGGTGTCGAGGAGGTAGAGAGGGACGCGCCCCACCTGCACCTTCCAGACCGCGACGTAGATCGGGGGGTCGATCAGGGGAACCCGGACAACAAGGTGCCGGCCATCGTCATCGAGCACCCGGAGGACCGGCGCGGCATCGCGGTCCAGGATCTCCGCGACGTTCTTCTGCCAGCCGTCCGCCTCCATATGCTGGTGGAGGTATCCCTCGGCGTACATGAACCCGACGGCGACCATCGGCACACCGAGGTCGCTCGATGCCTTGATGTGGTCGCCTGCGAGGATGCCAAGCCCCCCCGCATAGAACGGGAGCGAGTGGTGCAGCCCGAACTCGCTGGAGAGGTAAGCGATCGTCAGCGGCACCCGCCCGGGATAGTGCTCCGCAAACCAGCTCGTCCTCGGCTCCATGTACTCCCTGAACCGGAACATGATGATATCGTAGCGGCGGAGGTACTCCGGGTTCGTTGCCGCCCGCTCGAAGAACCGCGGCGGGGTCTCAAGCAGCATCCTGACGGGGTTGTGACGGCTCATCTTCCACTCCGCCCGGTTGAGGAGTTTGAAGAGGATGCTTGCGGAGGAGTGCCAGCTCCACCAGAGGTTGTATGCAAGGTCCACCAGCCCGAAGATCCGCTCCGGGACGTGGGCGAACCGGTCATAGGGTATCTCCGTCTTCATCGCAACGGGCATTGCCTGTCGCACCTGATAAGTGCTTCCATCACCCGGCCGGCCGGGCGGGAACCGGGTCCCCGCCGCTCTTCGCGCTCCACGATATCGCGGATCTTTCGCTCTTCCCACTCTCTGCCGGAGAACCTGCCCCCGGCATACGTGTCGAGCGCATGGAGTACAAGGCCGATCCCCAGAAGAACGCCACCCAGAAAGACCAGAGCACCCCGGGGTCGGTCACCATACTGAGGATGAAGAAGAAGACGTTGAAGATGATATAGACTGTAAGATGCATGTAAAAGTCCCCGGATCTCCCCGACCCGCCTCCTCGCGCGGGCGTATCGTTCCTGTTCATCCATGGGCTCCAGCGATCTGCGAGGGTGCTTATACCTGCCGTGCGCTCCAGCAGGGCAGGCTGCCGCCGGGAGACGCGGGCCGGTGCCGGCACAGGGGTGAGAGGAGGGAGGTGGCCGGATATGTGGCCCGTTTTTGGGGATCCTGCATCAGCCCTCCTGACGCGGATGAAAAAGTATTATAGGGGCCTGCTGCTGATGTTTCCCTGGAGACTGGTGGAGGGTGACTCACGTGCGACAGATGATCGAGGCAACAGAACTCACGAAGAACTACGGCAACGTCGCTGCCGTGAACGGGATATCGTTCTCTGTTATGGAAGGGGAACTCTTCGGCCTCCTCGGGCCGAACGGGTCGGGGAAGACGACGATGATCCGGATGCTGACCGGGCAGGTCCGGCCGACCGCAGGATCGGCACGGGTGATGGGGCTCGATCCGGCAGAGGACCCCATCGGGGTCCGGCAACTCATCGGTATCGTTCCCGAGCAGGAGACGCCGCCGAGTTTCCTGACCGCCGAAGAGTACCTCCACTTCGTGGCCCGCATCCGAAACCTCGACCGCATCGATGAGCGGTGCGACCGCTGGTTCGACCTGCTGGGGTTTCAAGAGAAGCGCGACGTCCTCTGCAAGGACCTCTCGCGGGGCACCCGGCAGAAACTGATGGTTGCGCAGGCCTTCCTCCACGAACCCCGACTCGTCCTCATCGACGAACCGCTGATCAACTTAGACCCCATCGTGCAGCGGACGGTCAAGGATTTCCTGCAGGAGTATGTCCGTGACGGCGGGACCGTCCTCATATCCACCCATATCCTCGAGATCGCCGAGGAGATCTGTGACCGGGTCGGGGTCCTCCACGACGGGAAGCTCCTCTACTGCGGCCAAACAGAGGGGCTCGCCGGGCCCGGCCGCAGCCTTGAGCGCTCCTTCCTCGACCTGGTGCGGGGCGATGCCGGTGCCTGACCTCTTCTCGGCGATGATGAAGGAGGAGTGGCGGATCCACGCGACGATCTTCGGGAGCGCCGGCTTTGCGTTCTTTCCGGTGGTTGTCGCCATCTTTGCCTTCGCAGGCTCGCTCGCCCTCCCCCTCTTCTCCGATACGCTCCCCTCTACCGCGATGGCCATGCTCGCGCTCGCCTTCTTCCTGCTTGCGGGCGTGATGGTAGGTTCGTTCGGGACGATGGGGCGGGAGTTCATGAACCGCCGGTTCGGGCAGGCAAGCCTCGTCGCCTACGCCTCCCGGAGCCTCCCGCTCTCAGAACGGCGGATATTCGCGACGTTCATCGTCAAGGATACCGTCTACTACATCCTGCTCTACGTCCTCCCCGCTGCAGCCGGGTTCACGGCGGCGGCCCCGTTCATCGCTCTCGACCCGATCTGGGGCCTTCGCGCGTTTGTCTCACTTGCGCTCGCCTTCCTCATCGGTCTCTCCGCGGTCTGCCTCCTCTCGACCCTCTACGCCCGCTCCATCGGGCTCCTTGCCGGAACGGTCGTGGTCCTCGCGGGTGCCGGGCTTGCAGCTCTCGGAATGAACGCCGTCTTTCCCCCGTATGCCTTCCTCATCGATCCGGCTCCAGGATCGCTCGCGCTCTCGCTCATCCTCATCCTGGTCCCGGCCGCCGCATCGGTCCTTCTCGTCACCGTCGACTACCCGGACCGGACGAAGAGGTTTACGAACAGGTTTGAACCTCTCGCGGAGAGGCTTTGCCCGCTCGGGAGCGCGCACTTCATCGCAAAAGATGCCCTCGACCTCTCCCGGAGCGAGGGCGGGGCCGGGAAGGTGATCTTCTCGTTCATCCTCCCTCTCGGCCTCGTCTGGGTCTGCCTCCGGATCCTGATCCGGTTCATACCGGGGATCGACCCGCTCGTCGTCTTTGCGATCCTGCTCGGCGTGATATCGGCGACCATCTATAACTGGTTGACGGAGTTCGACTCCTTCACCTCCTACGCCTTCCTGCCGGTGGAGGTATCCGCGGTGATCGATGGAAAACTGAAGAGCTACGCCATCGCAAACCTCCTTCCGGTCGCTGTCCTCGTGCTCGCGGCGGCGAGTGCCGGCGGTGCGGGGTCTCTCCTCCCGGCTCTCGCCGCCTTCCTCTCGGTCTCCGTCTACACCCTCGCGGTGACGGTCTACCTCTGCGGGCTCTCCCCGAACATCATGCTCTATCACGCCTGGGTCTTCCTCCGCTACGTCCTCATGATAAGCCCGGCCCTCCTCCTCCTGATATTTGCCTCGCTCCTCGATCCCGCGTACGCCTTCGGGAGCCTCTTTCTCGTCCCGGCGGCAGGGCTCCTCATCGCCCGCGCCCGGTCGAAGTGGCAGGCGTGGGATATGCCGGGGTATTGAGACTCCATCCCCACCTTACCCATCCCCACCTTACACTTTCACACCGCACGGCGCGGCTTTTAGAGTCGTGAGGGAGACTGATAGCATATGCTGGAGAGAGCAGGTTACATCCAGAGGGGGAGGTGCGCCGCGGTCGACGGGGAGGGGCGGTCCTCCCGGATCGTCGAGGCCGTTCTCAACGGTCGGCAATTCGGGGTCCGGGTATGGGAACTCCGGCAGGCGCTCGATGGCCGGCGCCCTGCCCGGGTGGAGGTGCTTCGCCGGGACTGGGGGCCGGTCCTCGGCGGCACGGTCGGCCGCGCAGAGGTCTTGGGGGCCAAAACGGCGATCACGCTCACGCTCGCCACCGGGGAGCGCTACACGGTGCCGATAGTGGCGCTCCGGGCACTTCTTGCACGTGCCGCCGCGTTTGCCCCCGTCGCGGCGGTTCGCTCCCGGGG
>MPOY01000172.1 GCA_001896715.1 Methanoculleus sp. EBM-46 | reverse complement strand
GATAACGGAGATCAGAGAGGAGACGCCTTCGATCAGGACGTTTGTCTTCGACCGCGCTATCGACGCCCGGCCGGGCCAGTTCGTCATGGTCTGGGTGCCGGGCGTCGACGAGATACCGATGGCCCTCTCCTCGCCCTCCTCGATCACCGTCCTCAAAGTGGGCGACGCGACCGCCGCCCTCTTTGCCATGCAGGTAGGCGACCGGATCGGTATCCGGGGTCCTTACGGGAACGGGTTCTCCGTCACCGGGAGGACGCTTGCCGTCGCCGGCGGCGTCGGCGCCTCCCCGCTGCTGCCGCTTATCAAGGCCGGGCAGGTGGACACCTTCCTCCTCGGCGCCCGCACGGCCTCAGAACTCCTCTTTGCAGACCAAATACAGGGTGCGGCGACGCTGATGGTCGCGACCGACGACGGCACGGCCGGTCACCACGGGTTCGTGACCCGGCTCATGTCAAGGGTGGACCTCGCCGACTTCGCCCACATCTGCGTCTGCGGGCCCGAGGTCATGATGGCGGCGGTGCTTGCCATACTCGACCGGGAGGGGTGTGCGGACCGGGGCCAGTTCTCCCTCCACCGCTACATGAAGTGCGGGGTCGGCCTCTGCGGTTCGTGCTGCACCGACCCGCACGGCCTCCGGGTCTGCAGGGACGGGCCGATCTTCCCCGGCGACGTCCTGCTCGAGAGCGATTTCGGGCGCTACACGCGCGACGCGAGCGGGCGGCGGCAGAGGATTTAGGCCCCGCCGGACGACAAACCGGTGCGCTTATGCCGGCATACGCAAGAGTTAGGTGAACAATGGATCCGATCATCGAAGAAGGATACACCCGGCTCCTTGAGACCCTCGAGGAACTGCAGGCGAAGAAGGAAGAGTCGGCCTCGAAGGTCCAGGAGAATGCAGGGGCCCTCCTTGCGCGAATGGTCGCCGATACGGCGCCGGTCGTGGGGCGGATGGGCCTGGATATGCTCCGGCGTGCAAAACGAGAGGCCTCCGGGGAGCTCTACGACCAGGAGTACTACGAGAAGA
The DNA here is from genome assembly GCA_001896715.1 of Methanoculleus sp. EBM-46. Lineage (GTDB taxonomy): Archaea > Halobacteriota > Methanomicrobia > Methanomicrobiales > Methanoculleaceae > Methanoculleus. The sequence continues at coordinate 852 of MPOY01000172.1, read as the reverse complement.
AGATGATCGTCCTCGGCAAGACCGATCCGCTTCCCTATCGCCCCGACGATCCATCAAAACCCATCGATACCCAGATATGCGTCCTTGGCGAGGATGGGAACCTCTTTGAGGTGATGTACACGACCACCGAGATCCGGATCGACTCATACCTCGCTCCCCTGGCGCCAGAGGAAGCGTTCGATCTCTACGGCTACGACGTCGTCGTCATGCTCTACCGGGCGCTCTACGAGTATGCTGAAAAAGAGGAGGAACTGACGGCCGCGCTTGCGCGGACGCTTGAGTATATCATCTCCTGAGGGTCCCTCTTTTCCGAACAGGCCCTCCGGCGGGGGTGCGGCGGCGCTCTCTCATCACCGGTCAAAGAGCGGGAACATGGGTTTCATCGGGTCGCGCCCGGCCATGAGCGCCGTGAGCGGATACGTGCGTGTGTGTTTCCGGCCGGCGGCGTCCTCGTAGGTCACGACCGCTTTTGCCTCGGATATCATGGACGAGAGGCCGAAGACGGACCTCTCGTCCGGCCCGAGCGACGGTATATCGAACTCGATGTCGAGCGGGACGAGGACGACGTGGATGTTTTGCGCCGTTGCGGTGCCCGTGTTGGCGATGATGACCTCCCGGGCATCCTCTGCGAGGTCTGCGGCGATGAGCAGGTAGTTGCCGGTCTCTCCCATGATGTGGAAACTCATCAGGAGGATGAGCACGACGACCAGCGCGATGAGGGCAAAGAAGACGTCGATGGCGAGCAGTCCGAGCGTGATGAGAGCGCCCGCCACCAGGATGATCTTCTGGTTCTTTTCCATGCCTAGTGAGTTGACGCACCGGGAATTATAAGGGTAGGTTTTCGACCCGGGG
>MPOY01000647.1 GCA_001896715.1 Methanoculleus sp. EBM-46 | reverse complement strand
TTCTTTTCGTATCTTTCGTACAAGGCTGCAAGTGCTGGTACGAGGTTCATTCAAGTCGATCCCCGGAATACGACGCAGATGTGCTCGAACTGCGGAAGTATCGTGAAGAAGGATCTCTCGGTGAGAGTTCACGAATGCCCCTATTGCGGGTTTGTTGCCGATCGAGACTACAATGCTGCGGTGAATATTCACCGCGTGGGGATGGAACAGCCCTTCGTGCCTGTGGAGCCAAGACCTCTACATCACATCTCGGTGGTGCAAGTGTTGGCCATGATAGCCGAGAAGCCCCGCCCTTCAGGGCGGGGTAGTTCACGGCCCGCCGGGGGCGGAGCCAGGACATACCTTCATCCCGTTCTACGGATAACCGGATACTGCAGATACCCTGGAGCGGGGGTGAAGACCGCATGTTCCGGATCTACCGTACGGTTGAGGGGGCCACGGTGCCGCGGACGGACGAGACCGGGCGGTTTGAACCGGGCGCCTGGGTCTCTCTCGTCAACCCCACCGCGGATGAGATCAGAGAGGCCGCAGAGAAACTTTCCATCCCGGGCGATTATATCCGGGCGGCGCTCGACGAGGAAGAACGCCCGCGAACCGAGAGCGAAGACGGCGTCACCCTGATCATCATCGATATCCCGATGCCCTACCCGGAGCAGACGATCCTCTACACGACGATGCCCCTCGGGATCATCGTCACCCCCGACGTCATCGTCACCGTCTGCCTCCGCGAGAACGCGATCATCGAGGATTTCGCAAACGGCCGGGTGAAACTGTTTTACACCGCGAAAAAGACCCGGTTCGTGCTCCAGATCCTCTTTCGGAACGCATCTTATTTCCTCCAGTACCTGCGCCAGATCGAGCGGATATCGGATCGGCTCGGAGCCGAGCTGAACCAGTCGATGCGGAACCGGGAGCTCATCCAGCTGATGAACCTCAAAAAGAGTCTGGTCTACTTCTCGACATCGCTCAAGAGCAACCAGATCGTCCTCGACAAGACCCTGACGTTTCAACCGCTCCGGATGTACGCGGACGACACCGATCTCCTCGAGGACGTCATCATCGAGAACAAGCAGGCGATTGAGATGGCGAACACCTACTCGACGATCCTCTCGGAGACTATGGATGCGTTCGCCTCGATCATATCGAACAACTTCAATAACGTTCTAAAACTCCTCACGTCGATAACCATCATCCTCGCCATCCCGACGATGATCGCAAGTTTCCTCGGCATGAACGTCCCGGTCCCCCTGCAGGACGAGCCCTACGGATTTCTCATCATCATCGCCCTCTCTCTGATCGTCTCCTCCCTCCTTGCGGTGGCGATCAACCGGAAAGGATGGTTGTAGGCCGATCGTCCGGGCCCGCGCCGGGTGCCGGCCATCCGCGGCACCCGGCGCAAGCATATCCTCATCCCGGCCTTGCAAGAAGCACCGGCAGGTGCATGATCTCAACCCCGTCGCCCGCCTGACCTGCTGTGTTGCATAACTCTGATCCATCGACCCAAACTTAAAAGAAGTCGGACGCCCCCTCCGGCCCTTCATGCCAAAGAAAGAACGCTGGGGACGCCCG
>MPOY01000176.1 GCA_001896715.1 Methanoculleus sp. EBM-46 | reverse complement strand
TATCCGGTCCTATAACGAAGTATTGCCGCGATCCCGCCGAATGCGTTGTAGAGCATCGAGCCTTCCTCGAAGTCGTCCGATATGATCCGAACCGTCGTGCTGCTCTGGTCCGCAAGCGCCGTCAGCTCGTCGATGATGTCGACCTCCTCCGCGACGTAGAGAGAGGCACCGTCATTCGGGCAGGTGCCGAAGTCGATGTCCTTGATATGTTTGCCCGGTTCGATGCTGATCGTTCTCTCTTCGGTGTAGTCGCTGTTCGGGCAGGCAAGTTTCAGCCGGGCCCTCCGGAGCTTATCGGAGAGGAGGAGGGTATCGACGGAGCCGAGTTCCAGGTTTTTTCGGACGCTCTCCTCGCCGTAGGCGGCCGGCCCGTCGTCTTTGACCAGTTCCTGGAGGAACCGGTTCATGATGTTCTTCTCCTTGATGATATCGAGGCCCTTCAGCGCATCCGATGCGTTCTCGACGAGCTCGGCAAGGCCGGACTCGTTTGTGTAGGCGACATCGAAGAGCCCGATGATCCGCTTCTGGAGCTCGTGGTGAAGGTAGCCGCCCGCCTCGAACTCCTCCTTCGTGGGGGTCGGGCCGCCGATCAGGACGCCTTTGAACCGCTCGAAGAAGTCTTTCTCGGCGAGGAAGATATCGTTTGCAAGGTCGCCGACCTTCTTGTAGAATTCGTTGATGGCGATCAACCGCAACCGCTGGAACCGGACGCTCGACTGACCGCCCTTCCGCTGCTTGCCGGGGACCGTCGATGTGGCGCCGCGCACCGCCTCGATCCGGTTGCCCCGGAGGAAACCGATGTAGGCCTCCCGCCGGTCGATGACGATCAGGCCGTAGACCTCCTTCTCGCCGAGCATCTGCTGCAGGGGCTCGAGCTCGAACGAGGAGCTGCACCGGTACAGGTAGGTGTTGAGCGGTTCAGGCGGCTCGATGATCTCGCACTCAAGGTCGGTGCGGTCGCCGCCGATGTTGACCGTGCCGCAGAAGACAGCCATGCCGTTCTCCGGCGGGCGCTTGTAGTACTTCAGGCGGGAGAGGATGGAGGATATGGCGCTCTGGACGTTTGTCCGGGTCTGTTTGCTCTTGATGTTCGCACACTGTCCGAACTCGTCGCGGAGCTGGGCGGTCACGTCGTATATCTGCTTATCCGGAGGTATATAGAGCGTGATCAGCTCGGTGCCGCTCCCCTCCTTCTCGGCAAGCCTCTCAAGCATCTTTTTAAATTCGTAGCGCTTTCGCGCGGTATCCATCTCGTGGGTCTCTTCCATCGGGTATTCACCGGGCTCGCTGAATGGTATTCACTGGTCGAAGCTACTATGTGTTTCTCCGGAGATGGCTTAAATCTGCGCACATTTGCCATCCCCCTCCCGCGCCCGCCCCGGGCCGGACGCCTCGCGCTCTTCTCACAAGAAGCACCGGCAGATGAGACAGATCGTCTTTGCGTCGACTATTCGCCCATCGGCGATCATGGCCGCAAGATCCCTGAGCGGGGTGCGGACGACCTCGATCACCTCGTCCTCGTCCATATCGTAGTCATGGCAGGGCGAGAGGCCTTCCGCGATGTAGAGCCATATCCGCTCGTCGGTGTAACCGGGCGAAGGGTAGATCCAGCCTTTCGGGGTGAAGGTCTCCGCCTTCATCCCGGTCTCCTCGATCAGTTCCCGGCGGGCGGTCTCGTGCGGCTCCTCGCCCTCGTCGATGGTGCCCGCCGGCGCTTCGAAGATGTAATCGTCGACGGCGTAGCGGTACTGCCGGATGAGGTAACAGTCGTCTCCCTCGACCGGGAGGATCGCGACCGCCCCGCCGGGATGGATGACCACCCGCTCCTTTCGCTTTCCATTCGGGAGGGTGATCTCTCTCTTCTCGACGGTGAGTCGTTTCCCGCGGTAGATCTCCATGGTCAGTCCTCGTACGCGATCGGATCGCAAAGTCCGAGTTCGCGGAATGCAGCTCGCCGGTAGTGGCACGAGGAGCAGACCCCGCACGCCCGGTCGTCGTTCTGGTAGCACGACCAGGTCTCCTCGTAGGGGACACCGAGGCGAAGACCCACGCGGAGGATATCCGCCTTCGTCATACGGACGAAGGGCGTCATCAGGGTGATCGGGGGATCCGCCGCCGTGCCGAGATCGATCGCGTGCTGGAACGCCTCGATGAACTCCGGCCGGCAGTCCGGGTACCCGGGGTAGTCGCCGGTCTGGACGCCGATGAAGATCGCCTCCGCCCGCCGGGCCTCCGCGAGGCTGGTCGCGATGGCAAGGAGGTTTGCGTTTCGGAAGGGAACGTAGGTTGCCGGCACCCCCTTCTCGGTATACTCGTCGATCGGGATGCTCTCATCCGTCAGGCTCGAGGATCCGATCTTTTTGAAGTGCTCAAGGCCGATCTCGACGAACTCCGCCGCATCAAGCATACAGGCGATGGTCCGGGCGCATGCACGCTCCCGCTTCTCCGTCCTCTGGCCATAGGCGAAGTGGAGCGCTATGATATCGTAGCCCATATCCTTTGCGGCGTAGGCGAGCGTGGCAGAGTCCATACCACCCGAAAGAAGGCAGACAGCTCTCATCATTTCATCCCCAGGATCTTGTGGAGCTGTAGTTGAAACCTCACCGGGAGGTTCTCTCCGACGATATAATCCGCGATGGCACGGTAGTCAGACCCTTCCACCGGTGTTATGATGACCTCTCCCCGGATATCGTAACGGGCCATCACCGCTCGCGCGTAGAGGAAGTCGTTCTCGTCCGCCACCACGAATTTGACGCAGTCGCGCTGGCTGATGAAGGGGAGGAGGGAGAGATCGCTTTGCTCCCCCGATGAGGGGCATTTCACGTCCATACAGATGGAGGCAAACGCCTGCATATCCCGGAAGTCCTGAGTTCCGTTCGTCTCGATCTCGACCGTATAACCGTGGCGGTCGAACTTCTCGAGGAGCCCGGCGACCTCGTCCCGCTGCAGGAGCGGTTCCCCGCCGGTGATGCAGATCTGCTTCCCGTTCAGGAGCCAGACCCGGTCGAGGACCTCCGCAACGCTCATCCTCATCCCGCCTTCCCACGCGTAGGAGGTGTCGCACCAGGCGCACCGGAGGTTACACCCGGCGAGCCGGATGAACGTGCAGGCCCGCCCCTGGTTCCTGCCCTCTCCCTGGAGGCTCCGGAAGATCTCACTGACGATCATACGTGCGCTCTGCGTAACAGGACGTCGACTCCCAGACACGGATCTTCTTCACGCGGGCATCAAGCCCCTGCCGCGCGGCCTCGGCATCGATCATATCCGCGATGAGGCCGGCGAGGAGTTCGCTCGTGGGGTCGCCGGGCGTGGTGACGACCGGGTGGAACGCCTCGATGCACGCCGCCATGGGGTCGCCGACGTTCAGGATCACCTGGTGGTCGAACCGCCCGACGACCTCCTTTATGCAGTTGTAGTCAAGGACGATCCCGGTGCGCTCGTCCGCCGTCCCCTCGATCCAGACCTCCACCCGCCACTGGTGACCGTGCAGGCGAAAGCACTTCCCCCGATAGTGGATCAGGCGATGGGTCGCCTCGAAAAAAACCTCTTTGTATATCCGGGTTGTCATCCATGAAGGTTGCTCGCCAGGATATAATATTATATCAGCTCCCGATCAAATAACTAGGGCGAAAGATCGACGCGTGGATGGGTTCCACAATATATAAATCCGTAACGCGCGTTGCTTTATAGCACACCGGGAGTTGCTCCTATCCACAAATTCAACCGATACGAGGGTATTCAATGGGAAATGGTAAATTCGCAGCCCGAAAACTGAAGCGCGACGCGAAAAGAGACAGGTGGCATGATCCTGTCTACGCCCGGCGCCAGCTTGGACTTGATGTGAAATCCGACCCCCTTGAGGGAGCGCCGCAGGCACGCGGGATCGTTCTTGAGAAGGTGGGTGTCGAGGCAAAACAGCCTAACTCGGCGATCCGTAAGTGCGTCCGCGTACAGCTGATCAAGAACGGCCGCCAGGTGACCGCGTTCGCCGTCGGCGACGGCGCGATCAACTTCATCGACGAACACGACGAGGTCGAGATCGAGGGTATCGGCGGCAGGCTGGGCAGGTCGATGGGCGATATCCCGGGCGTCCGGTTCGTCGTGACCAAGGTCAACAACGTCAGTCTCAGCGAGATGGTCATCGGGCGCAAGGAGAAGCCGCGGAGGTAAGGAGTATGGAAGAAGCAGCAGAGGCAGGCATCCAGGACCAGAAACTCCTCTTCAACCGCTGGGACATGAGCGAGGTGGAGATCAAAGATCCGAGCCTTGCCCGTTACGTGAACCTGCACGCGATGATCGTGCCGCACTCCTGCGGCAAGCTCGCCGGCCAGCAGTTCAACAAGAGCAATATGCTGATCGTCGAGCGCCTGATCAACAAGATGATGCAGACCGAGCACAACACCGGCAAGAAGGAGCTCGCCATCCGCATCGTCAAGGATGCCTTCGAGATCGTCAATAAAAAGACAAAGAAGAACCCGGTCCAGGTGCTGGTGGATGCCGTCGAGAACGCCGGCCCCCGCGAAGAGACCGTCCGGCTGAAGTACGGCGGTATCAACGTCCCGAAGTCGGTCGACACCGCGCCCCAGCGCCGTGTCGACACCGCTCTCCGGTTCATCACCGACGGTGTCCGGCAGGCGAGCCACAAGAAGAAGAAGACCGTGAGCGAGGCGCTCGCCGAGGAACTGATCGCGACCGCAAACGGCGACACCCGCTCCTACGCCGTCTCGAAGAGAGAAGAGAGAGAGCGTATCGCAAAGGCTGCCCGGTAACATCCCCTTTACTTTTTTGGTGTTCTATGACCAGACGAAAGAAGATGGTAGAGCGGGTGACGGACCTGATGGACAAGCCGGAACACATCCGGAACATCGGTATCGTCGCCCACATCGATCACGGAAAGACAACCCTCTCAGACAACCTGCTCGCAGGAGCAGGCATGATCAGCGAGGAGCTCGCCGGCAGGCAGCTCTTCATGGACTCTGACGAAGAGGAACAGGCACGCGGCATCACCATCGACGCAAGCAACGTCTCGATGGTCCACGAGTACGCCGGCGAGGAGTACCTGATCAACATGATCGATACCCCCGGCCACGTGGACTTCGGCGGCGACGTGACCCGCGCCATGCGCGCGGTGGACGGCGCCGTCGTCGTCGTGGATGCGGTCGAAGGCACCATGCCCCAGACGGAGACGGTGCTCCGCCAGGCCTTGAAGGAAGGCGTCCGCCCGGTGCTCTTCATCAACAAGGTGGACCGCCTGATCAACGAGCTCAAGGTGGACGAGCAGGAGATGCAGATCCGCCTTGCACGGGTGATCGATAAGGTCAACAAGCTGATCAAGGGCATGAACGAGAAGATGTACAACGAGGGCTGGAAGCTCGATGCCGCGAAAGGCACCGTCGCCTTCGGCTCCGCGCTCTACAACTGGGCAGTCTCCGTCCCCTACATGAAGAAGAGCGGCGTCTCGTTCAGAGATGTCTACGAGAAGTGCAACACCGGCGACATGAAGTGGCTGGCAAAGTCAAGCCCCCTGCACGCCGTGCTCCTCGATATGGTGGTCAAGCACCTCCCGAACCCCCTCCAGGCCCAGGACCGGCGTATCCACATCATCTGGCACGGCGACTACACGAGCTCCGAGGGCAAGGCGATGCTCACCTGCGATCCGAACGGTCCCGTCTGCATGATGGTCACCGATATCACCTTCGACCCGCACGCAGGCGAGGTCGCCACCGGCCGCCTCTTCTCGGGGACGCTCCGCCGGGGTACCGAGTGCTACATCATGGGTGCGGCGAAACGCGCAAACCGCCTCGCCCAGGTCGGCATCTTCATGGGCGCCGAGCGGATCGAGGTGGAAGAACTGGCCGCCGGCAACATCGCCGCCGTCACGGGCTTGAAGGATGCCATCGTCGGCTCGACCGTCACGACGCTCGTCGATATGACCCCCTTCGAGTCGCTGAAACACTACTCCGAGCCGGTCATGACCGTCGCCGTCGAGGCGAAGAACATGAAGGATCTCCCGAAGCTCGTCGAGGTCCTCCGCCAGGTTGCAAAGGAAGACCCGACGGTGCAGGTCTCGATCAACGAGGAGACCGGCGAACACCTGATCAGCGGCATGGGCGAGCTCCACCTCGAGATCATCACCGGCCGTATCAAGCGCGACAAGGGCGTCGATATCATCACCTCTCCGCCGATCGTCGTCTACCGCGAGACGATCACGGGCAGGGCGGGCCCGGTCGAAGGGAAGTCGCCGAACCGGCACAACCGGTTCTACCTTGAACTCGAACCGATGAACCCCGAGGTCGTGAAGCTGATCCAGCAGGGCGACGTCTCGATGACCCAGCAGGCGGTGGAGCGGCGCGACGCCCTCATCGCCGCCGGTATGGATAAGGACGAGGCCAAGAACGTCAAGGCGATCGAGGGCACCAACATGTTCATCGACATGACGAAGGGTATCCAGTACCTCAACGAGACGATGGAACTGGTCCTCGAGGGCTGGCGTGAGGCGCTCCACGGAGGTCCGCTCGCCGACGAGCTGGTCCAGAACCTGAAGATCCGCCTGGTGGATGTGAAACTCCACGAGGATGCCATCCACCGCGGTCCCGCCCAGGTCATCCCGGCGGTCAGGAGCGCCGTCAAGGCGGGCCTGCTGATGGGCGGCGATTCGCTCCTCGAGCCTATCCAGAAGCTCCAGATCACGGTCCCGAGCGATCAGATGGGTGCGGCGACCTCGCAGATCCAGGGCCGGCGCGGCCAGGTTTTTGATATGCTGAGCGAAGGCGACACGATGACGATCGTCGGCAGGGCGCCGGTCGCCGAGCTCTTCGGGTTCGCGGGCGACGTCCGGTCGGCCACCGAGGGCCGCGCGATGTGGAGTACCGAGTTCGCCGGGTTCGAACTCGTCCCCTCCGGCATCGTGGACGACGTGGTCAAGGGCATCCGGCGGAGGAAGGGCCTGAAGGAGCAGCTCCCCCGGCCGGAAGACTATCTCGCGTAACTCTCAATCGAATACCCTCCAATTTTTTTTGCGGCCCGGGTCCCGGGAACGGACCGCCTCCCGCCCCGTTCATCTTCTGCGGGCCCCCCGGCGCTTCTGCCGGCGCGCCGCAGATCTCCGGTGACAGCCCGACCATCCGCTTCCGCTTCCCACCCCGACCGAATGATTGATGTGGGGAGGATG
>MPOY01000557.1 GCA_001896715.1 Methanoculleus sp. EBM-46 | reverse complement strand
TCGAACATGGTCGTACGCTTCTCTTTCGACTTCAGGACATCCTCTTTCGTAGCCTTTGCAATCTCAAGGAGTTCGGTGATCCGGGGGGCGTTTCCTATCGTCGCAAGGACCACCACCGCGGCGATGTAGTCGCTCTGCACCGGATAGTCGCCGCCACGCACCTCGACGCCGGCGATGTTCTCCTCCACCCAGCTCTTCGACTTCTCGACGCCCTTCCTGTCCATCTCGTCCGGCGGGCCCGCGAGGAGGACAAGACCCCGCTCCGCCGTCGAGTAGTCGCACGGCAGGGTAAGGCGACCGAGCATCGCCCGCCTGACGAGAGCGATGATCTTCGCCGACTTGTCCTCTCCGGTCAGAACCTCCTCGGTCTTCTCCTTCTTCCGCATGAGGCCGGAGAGGAGCCCCTTGCTCTGCTTCGCGCGGGGGTTGACCTTCTCGCTGATGGCGTATCCGACGGTGCTGATGCCGCCGCCCCGCAGGGTGTTGATGACCTCGCTTGAGTCCACGACCATCTCGCCGACGCCGGCCTTGCCGACCTCGCCTGCGCGGAAGAGCACGCCGAACCGGCGGACGATCTCGTCGTTCAACCGATTGTAGGCATCCTTGACACTCTCCCCCTCGTTCTTCCAGGCGCTGTTATCGAAGATAAACGTATTATCCGCTTCGTTCACCAGGGTGCTCAGAGAACGGGCTGCATTGTATGAATAGAGCCGGCCTTCCTCGGGGGCGGGCAGGATACCGATCGCATAGACCGGTTCACGGTAGATGCGCTTCAGGTGCCGGGCGAGTACCGGCGAGCCCCCCGAGCCCGTCCCGCCCCCGAGACCGGCGATGATCACGAAAGCATCGACGTCGTGCGTGCCTCTCGAGTCGATGGCGTTGATGATGCTGTCGATCTCATCGGCGGTCACCCGTGCTCCGGTCACGTTGTCGGTCCCGACACCGTGGCCCTTGACTACCGTCTGTCCGATCAGGAGCCGGTCTTTAAGTTCGATATGTTTGAGCCCCATCAGGTCGGTACGCGCCGTGTTCACCGCGATACCCCTGAAACTCTGGGTCTGCATCCGTTTATCCTGCTCGATGAACATATCGACGACTTTGCCCCCCGCCTGACCGAATCCTATGAAGAAGACCCTCATTCAGCTTCACACCCTCATATAGCCTAATCAATAATATCGACGTTTATGTATAAAGACGTTGTATACTCTTATAGCCCAATAGTGTTCTTATAACTTCACACGTAGTGGTAAGCGATGAAGGTCTGCATTGTGGGGGGAGGATTATGCGGTCTGGTCTCGGCTCTCGAACTTGCCGGGGCACACCAGGTAGACCTCTTCGAACGACGGCCGGTTCCGGGAGGCTGTCTTGGTTCATACCGGATCGGCGATTACTGGATCGAGGAATATTACCACCATTGCTTCTCGGGCGACACCAGCCTGCTCAATCTGTTCGACACCCTTCAGGTAGCCGACCGGCTGGTATGGCTCAAGGGCACGACCGGCTACTACGTCGACGGGACTATCCACCCGCTCACCTCTCCTGCCGAGATCCTGCGCTATCCCCATCTCACGCTCATCGAGAAGGCCCGCCTCGGCCTGCTGACCCTGCGCTCCCGGCAGCTCGACGCTCCGGCCCTCGACGGGATCACCGCAAAGGAGTTCATTCTCGATAACCTCGGGCCCGGCATCTACGCCTCGTTCTTCGAACCGCTCTTGAAGAGCAAGTTCGGGGACCGCCGCGAAGAGGTCTCCGCAGCCTGGCTCATATCCCGCATCGCGATCCGGTCCGACCGGGGTGCGGGCGGCGAGCGTCTGGGCTACCTCCGGGGAGGGTTCCGGCACTTCGTCGCGCGGCTCGAAGAAGAGGCGGCAAACCGGGGCGCCTCGATCATGCCCGACTCCCCGGTCAGGGAGATCCGGCGGGAGGGCGACGGCTGGCTCGTCGACGGCGAGGTCTACGACTGCGTCGTGTCGACGCTCCCCCCGCAGGTGACTGCGGACCTTGCCGGCCTCGATATCGCCCCGGTGCCCTACCAGGGCGCCGCCTGCATGACCCTCGCACTCGACCGGGACGTGACCGACGGCATCTACTGGCTGAACATGAAGGATGCCGCCCCATACGGTGCGGTGGTCTCGCACACCAACTTTGCCCCGTTCGAGTGGTACGGCGAGCATATCGTCTACCTCGCGTCTTACTTCTCCGGCCGGCTCCCGGAGGGACTCGAGCAGTCGATGCTCGCGGACTTCTGCAGGCGGTTCTTTGTCAGCCCGGACGAAGTGCACTGGCACCGGCTCGCGGTCGACCCCCACGCTGGTCCGGTCTACACGACCGGTCTCCGGAGCCGCCTGCCCGCCTACGAGGAGCACGGGCTCTTCCTCGCCGGTATGTTCAGCCCCCCGAACTATCCCGAGCGGAGCATGAACGGTTCGGTCGTCGCCGGCAAGGAAGCGGCAAAGCGGGTTCTTGCGAGGTACCCCGATG
>MPOY01000260.1 GCA_001896715.1 Methanoculleus sp. EBM-46 | reverse complement strand
CCCCATGCTGTGGACCGTGTGGATATCGCCACGGGGGGAGAGGCTGACGGGGAGGGGGAACTTGTTCCCCCTCCCCTGTCTCTAACGCTCCAACCATCTTACTTCTCGCCAGCATCCCTTGCCCGCGCCTCCTGCCGGCAGGCTACCCGTGCACCCTCTGCCGGGGCACCCCCACCCCTCCCGCGCCTTCGGCGCTCCTCCCCCGCCCCCTCTTGGGGGCGGGGTCCGTGCGTGGCGATACCTGGTGGGAAGCCGTGTCCGGGGTGGAGCCGGCGGGCAACCGTATCCGGCCCTTTCCCGTGGTTCTCCCCGTATACTGGACCGGGGTGATATCGCCATTGGGGGTGGGGCCGACGGGGAGGGGGAACTTGTTCCCCCTCCCCTGTCTCCAGCTCCCCGGACACCGTAATCCATGTCGCCCCACCCCGCCCGCGCCTCCGTAGAGATACCCGTGCACCCTCTGCCAGCGACCCCCGCCCCGCCCGCGCCTGCGGCAGGGGGAATACCCATACTCTTCTGCCGGCCTCCCCCACCCCGCCCGCGCCTCCGGCGCTCCTCCCCCGCCCCCGCCGGGGGCGGGGTCCGTGCGTGGCGATATCAGGTGAGCAGCCGTGCCCGGGGTGGAGCCGGCGGGAAATCGTATCTGGGGTGGAGCTGGTGGGAAACCGTATCCGGCTCTTTCCCACCTATCCCCTGGCACTGGACCGTGGTGATATCGCCACGGGGGGTGGCGGCTCGCGGGGAGGGGGAACTCGTTCCCCCTCCCCTGTCTCCCACACTCCAACCATCTTACTTCTCGCCGGAAGCCCCCACCCTGCCCGCGCCTTTGCAGGAGGATACCCATACGCTTCTGCCGGGGCACCCCCACCCCGCCCGCACCTTCATGAGGGATACCCGGATACCTCGCCGGCACCCCCCACCCCGCCCGCGCCTTCATGAGGGATACCCAGATACCTCGCCGGCACCCCCCACCCCACCCGCGCCTTCGGCGCTCCTCCCCCGCCCCCGCCGCGGGGGCGGTGGCAGTGCTTGCGATATCAGGGGAGCAGCCGTGCCCGGCTCTTCTCCGGGATCTCCCCATGCTGTGGACCGTGGGGATATCGCCACGGGGGGAGGGGCTGACGGGGAGGGGGAACTTGTTCCCCCTCCCCTGTCTCCAACGCTCCACTCACCTTGCTTCTCGTTGCCGGCTCTTCTGCGAGGGATACCCATACACTTCTGCCGGCAGTCCCCACCCCACCTGCGCCTTCGGCAGGCGGATACCCGGATACCTCGCCGGCACCCCCCACCCCGCCCGCGCCTTCGGCGCTCCTCCCCCGCCCCCTTCCGGGGGGCGGGGTCCGTGCGTGGCGATATCAGGTGAGCAGCCGTGCCCGGGGTGGAGCCGGCGGGAAATCGTATCCGGGGTGGAGCCGGTGGGAAACCGTATCCGGCTCTTTCCCACCTATCCCCTGGCACTGGACCGTGGGGATATCGCCACGGGGGGTGGGGCTGACGGGGAGGGGGAACTTGTTCCCCCTCCCCTGTCTCTCACGCTCCAACCACCTTGCTTCTCGTCGGCATCCCCTCCCGCGCCTTCGTCGGCAGGCTACCCAGACACTTCTCCGGCAGCCCCCACCCCACCCGCGCCTTCGGCGCTCCTCCCCCGCCCCCGCCGTGGGAGCGGGGTCCGTGCGTGGCGATACCTGGTGGGAAGCCGTGCCCGGGGTGGAGCTGGTGGGAAGTCCGTATCTGGCTCTTTCCCACCTATCCCCTGTGCACTGGACCGTGGTGCATACGCCATTGGGGGAGGCGGCCTGCGGGGAGGGGGAACGCTTCCCCCCTCCCCTGTCCCTTGCGCCCCCCAGATCTCACACATCTCGGCAACCCTACTCGTGCTCCTTGCCGGCATCCCCCGCCCCGCACTCGATGATCCCCCCGTATCATCCCGAATCAAAAGAACACTATAAATACCGGCAGTATACCAGATACCGCCATTGACCGGACCCGACAACCCATGAAAGAATCTACCAGGTTCGCATTCGACATCAGCTGGGTATTTGTCAGCCAGATCGTCACCCTCGGCTCGGGGTTTCTCTTAAACATCGTGTTGAGCCGCTGGCTCGGCCCGGCGGACTTCGGACTGTACACCCTGACGCTGACCATCTTTACCATATCCACGCTGATCGCAGGCCTCGGCATACCCGAGACGGTCGTGAAGTACGTCGCCGACTACAGGAGCGATCAGGAGCGGCTGAATGCCGTCGTCACCGCAGGAGTCATCAACGCGCTCGTGCTCGGGGTCGCTGCCGGTCTTGCTCTCTTCTTCTTTGCGGGAGACATTGCAGGATCTTTCGGGATGCCGGAACTCTCCGGCCTCATCCGGATCATCGCCGTTGCCGTGCCGCTTGCAATCGTCAACACAACGCTCCTTGGCCTCCTCAACGGCCTGCGGGAGATGAGATCCTACTCGTTCCGGTTCATGATCCGCTCGCTCCTCCTGATCACCCTGGCGGTGCTGTTCATAGCCGCGGGCCTCGGACCCGGAGGAGCCGTTCTGGCGCTGCTGCTCACCGAGGTCGGGACACTCGCCTTCGTCGTCTCGATCGTCCGCCGGCACTTCCGCCTCTCGGTCCCCGGCTACCCTGAGACGTCGAGGAAGATGCTCGCGTTCGGGAGCCGGGTCTTCATCGCAAGCGCGGTCTACCTGATCAACACCTACACCGATACGCTCCTCATCGGATACATGCTGACGGAGATCGACGTCGGCCGGTATGCGATCGCGATCGCGATAGCCCGGGTGGCCTTCCTCTCGCTCCCCGGTTCGATCTCCACGGTCAATTACCCTGCGATATCGGAGTATTACAGCAAAGGACTCCACGATGCGGTCGAAGCCGTGATAACCAGGTCGATCCGGTATTGCCTGATCCTCCTCTCGACGATGGGCCTCGCCCTCATCTATCTCGCCGAGACGATCATCGGGTTCCTCTTCGGCCCCGCCTACCTGCCGGCCGTGCCTGCGTTCATCATACTCGTCTTCGGCATGATCGTCTTCGGGGCGGTGTCTTCCGTCGGGCCGGCCGTCAGCGCCATGAACAGACCCGGTCTCTCCTCGAAGGT
The DNA here is from genome assembly GCA_001896715.1 of Methanoculleus sp. EBM-46. Classification (GTDB taxonomy): domain Archaea; phylum Halobacteriota; class Methanomicrobia; order Methanomicrobiales; family Methanoculleaceae; genus Methanoculleus. The sequence goes on along the minus strand of MPOY01000260.1, from coordinate 14,824 downwards.
GAACATCTTCGTGGCGGGGACGAACGTCTGCCTCGACGTGGCGCTCATCCCCCTCTTCGGCATAACCGGTGCGGCCATCGGCACGGCCGGAGCGTGTACGCTGCTCGCGGTGCTGATACTCTACGTGCTCCACCACGTCTTTGGTGTACGGGTCGAGTCCGCGATGATCATAAAAGCGTTCGGGGTCGTCAGCGTATTTTTCATCGCCTTCCTCCTGCTGCGGGGTACAGTTCACCCCTACGTGCTCACGGTGGTCTTCTCTGGCCTGTACGGCATCTATGCCTACCGGTTCCTGCTGACAGTGGAGGATAAAACGGAGATCGCCGGCATGATCGCCCCGGTATTCGGGCGCATCGCGGCACGGCGTCTCAATGGGCGGTGAGCAGGCACGCCCCGGGCTACCCGGAGGATTTGCGAAGATACGCCGGCCACCAGCCCTTCCGCATGACCGACGCCAGACGAGACGTGATCCGGTAGGTCTCGAGATCGACCTGCACGGCCCCGAAACTCTCTTTAAACTTCCGAACCCCGAGAAGGTTTCCACTTCCCCCGAAGTTTACAAGCGAGTAACCCTCCTCCTGTGCAGACCGCAGGGCATCGTGGAGAAGGAGATGCACCGGACAGAAAGGGCGGGACGCCGCCGGGGCCGCATTGCTCCATGCAAAGACCGTATCCGCATACTCGAACGTCACGAGACCCCCGATCACCTCGCCTTGCATCTCCGCCAGGCGCACCCTGACATACGGGCGGCCGTAGCGGTAGAGGAGGTCGTAGACCTTCCGGGGATAGGGCGGTTCCGGGTAGCCCCACTCCCGCGCTCTTTGCTCATAGAGGGCGTAGTAGCGCTGAAACTGCGCGAGGCTATCATCTCTGACGATCTCGACGTGGTTTCGCTCGGCAATGCCGATATCCCGGCGCGCATGCCTGTTATACCTCTGCTCAACCGCGTTTCCCGGATCGTCCAGGCGCAGGATATGAGTATAGTTCCACTCGGAGAGCGTCTTCGTGACGCCGGGGGATCTCTCTCTCTGCAATGCGACACCCGGCGGCAGGGCGAGATCGAGGAGGAGGTGCCTCCCCCCGACCATGCTCCCGACAAGATCCGTAAGAACCCCGGCCGAGAGGCTCGAAGGCGAGAGGATGCCGCCGTAGCCGTGAGGGACGGACTGGTAGACGGAGAACCCGAACCGCCGTGACTCCATCATCGGGACCAGGACATCGCCTTCGGGAGTATGGTAGAGCCTTGTCGCCACCCGGTAGCCGAACGCCCCTTCCATGACCTTCGCCCACTCGGGCGTATGGAAGAAGTAGATCCCCTCCCCGCCGTTGAGAAACGATCTCCAGACGCCCGGAGAGACGGAATCGGTGTAATCAAACACCATGCGTCGCTGCCTCAACTCCGGTAACCCTCAGGCGATCCGCCACGCCGGACCCGGCGCCGCTGCTGAACTCGCGAAGGCAGGCAGCCATGCCCTCGATATCCTCCGATGTCACGCCGCAGTGGATGGGAATGTTGATGATCCGTCCGGTCAGGTACCCGGTCAGGGGGAACACATCCCTCTGCCGCCCCGCGGCGTGCCGGAACCGGGGCAGCAGGTGCACCGGCCTCGGCCACTGGATGTTCCCCACCTCGTACCCCCGGTCCCGCGCCCTCCCGACGATCAGGGAGAGCGGGTGATGGGTCCGGTTCAGGATGTTGCACTTCAGGAACGCGGGCACCTTGCCGGGTGAGATCTCCGGCAACGGGAAACCCGGGGTATCCTGCATGGCGCCGTAAAAGAGGCGGGCGTTCCGGTTCCGGGCTGCATTTACTGCCGGGAGCTCCTCGAGCCCCAGGGTGCCCACGAGAGCCCGCAAAGCCCCCATCAACAGGTGGCCGGTCCCGATCGTCCTGATAGGCGGGCAAAAGACCCTCGACCTGGCCTCCCCGGCGCGCTTGAGCACCTCCCTCACGACCGCGTTTCTCATGTGGGGCGGCACGTAACCGGCCCGCTCGATCTCGCGCTCGACGTGCGGGAGGAGGGCGGTTCGGACATCTTCCCACGGTTCGCCCTGGAGCACCATGTCGTCCACGAGGCCGAAGATATCCGGGTTGTCCCGGCAGCAGTTCTGACCGAAGTAGGCAAGGAGATCCCTTCGGTAGACTGCCCGTTCCGTGGCTGTATGCTGCACGAGCATGCCGTAGACGTAGCACTTCTCGTCGTGGAGCGGCACCCGCGTGCAGGATCCGACGACCCGCTCCACGTCCCCGGCGAAGGCAGGGTTGTTGACGGCCAGCATCCCGCCTTCGCCGGTCGTGAGGTGTTTTTCGTAGTTGAAGCTGACGATCGTAAAATCCCCGAACGTCCCGACGGGCCTCCCGTTATACTCCGCGCCGAGGCACTGGGCGCAGTCCTCGATGACAACGCAATCGTTCTCTTTCGCGATCGCCGGCAGGTCCCCGATATCGCAGGGGATCCCGAAGAGATGCGTCGCAATGACCGCCCGTGTCCGCTCCGTCATCTTCTCGATAAAATGCGATGCCGGGACGTTGAAGTCCTGAAGCGCCGGTTCGACGAAGACCGGGGTCGCTCCGGACTCCAGGATGGCATCGACGACGCCCTCGAAGGTGAAGTCCGGGACAAGCACCTCGTCGCCCGGCGAGAGGTCGAGGGCCCGCAACGCTATCAACAGGGCTGCACGGGCCTGGTTTGTCGCATGGCACCGTTCTGCCCCGATGTAACTGCAGAACCGGTCCTCAAAGGTTCTGATATGACTCTCATCCTCAAGATCCTCACGTGACAGATCATCGACGATCTGTTCGACGTTTAAGTATGCTCGAGACCGTGCTAACATTCCTTCCCCCGAGATAGTGGATACGGAGTGGTGATAGTAAACCAAATATATAAATATAATCCAGTGAGAAACCCAGGCAAGACCAATGCCGGCCGGTATTGGTCAGAAGGGCCACGAACAGTACTCCCGCCGGGAGCACTCAACCCCGGCCGGGAACCAGACGTTTTAACCTCTCGATACCGCAGCTCAACCCGTGTACGACATAGTAGTTCGACTCCCGGCCTTCCCCGGCAGTCTGCCCGGCACGGAGCGCCTTTTCGATCTCACTTCCGGCATAGATCGTCACACCCCTCCCGATCTCCGCGTAGGTATGCGCATCGCTCCCGCCGACCGTCCCCTTCCCGGAGGCTCGCCCGAACCGCATCGAGAGCGCGTTCGCCTGCCGCCTCGACCGGCTGTTGAACCCTTCGATGAGGTCCACCCTTCCCGCGAGGCGCTCGGGCGATGGGTACCGGCGGTAGGGATGTGCGAGGACCGCAAGGCCGCCCTGGGCATGGATCTCCTCGACCACGTCGTCAAACCGGCGCGCAGCGATCTCCCGGTCAAGAAAGAGACCCAGGACGTCGCCGTACTCCGTCCTGATCTCGGCGCCGACGATGACCTCAAAGTCCCCACCAGGGTTCGCCTCCCGGGCAAGGAGACCGCCGCGGATGGTGTTGTGGTCCGTCACGGCTATGGCGGAGAGGCCCCGCATCCGGGCTACTCTTACGACCCTGGCCGGATCCATGAACGAGTCGTGAGAGTAACGGGTATGGATGTGCAGATCGGCGATCATGCCGCCCCCCGGCCTCCCGCCAGGATGCCCGGTGCAGCCCCGGCGATGGCGGTGCAGACGTACTCCACCTCATCATCGGTCATGCCGGGGTAGAGCGGCAGCGTCATCTCGTGCTCCCCGGCAAACTCCGTCTTCGGGAGAGAGCCCCGGGTATCCCCGAACAGCCCGCGGTAGTAGGTGAAGAGGTGGATGGGGGGGTAGTGGATGCTCGTCTGGATCCCTTTCTCCTTCAACGCCTCCTGAAGCCCGGCCCGCGAGAGATCCTGTGAGAGAACGACCGGGAAGATGTGATGGGAGGACTCTTTGTCGACCGCCCCGGCAAACGGGCACTCTATGCCTTCAACCCCCTCGAGCAGCTTCCGGTAGCGGCCGGCGATACGTTTCCGTCGCGCATTGTTCTCCGCGAGGCGCCGGAGCTGGACGATGCCGAGCGCGGAGGCGACCTCGCTCGTCCGATAGTTGTAGCCGATAGCGGTGACATCGTAACTGTAGCCGTGTCCCCGGTGCCGGTCCCAGGTCAGCGTGGTCATACCGTGCGAGCGCATGACCCGGATCCGTTCGGCAAGGTCGTCGTCATCCGTCACGACCATGCCTCCTTCGCCGGTGGCGAGGTTCTTGTTTGCAAAGAAGCTGAAGCACCCGACGTCCCCGATGGTGCCGCACTTCTGCCCCCGGTAGGTCGCACCGACCGCATGCGCCGCATCCTCGACGACCCGGAGGTCGTGATCGCGGGCAAGATCCAGGATCGGTTGCATATCGCAGGGATACCCCCCGTAGTGGACGACGGTGATCGCCCGCGTCTCCGGCGTGATCTTTGCCGCAATCTCCTCCCATGCCACGTTCAGGTCATCCGGGCCAGCAATATCGGCAAAGACCGGTCTTGCGCCGCAGTAGAGGACCGAGTTTGCCGTCGCGACGAACGTGAGCGACGGGGTTATGACCTCGTCGCCGCTGCCGATGCCGAGCACCGCATGGGCGATGTGCAGAGCCGCCGTCCCGTTCGAGACTGCAAACGCATGTTCGGCACCGAGGTACCGGGCAAAGGCCGCCTCGAACTCCTCCGTCACCGGCCCCATCGAGAGCCACCTCGACTGCAGGACATCCCTGACCGCATCGACCTCTTCGCCGTCCATGGCGATGTCTGAGAGAGGGATCTTCCACGCCATATCACTCGCCCCCGACGCCCAGCGTTCCATAGAGCCCGGCGATCTCGTTGTTCGCCTTCTTGTAGTCATCGACCCTCCCGATGTCCAGCCAGTAGCCGCCGTATTTGTAGGCTTTAACTGTCTCGCCCGCCGCAAGCAGGGCCTTGATCAGGTCGGGGAAGTCGATGTACTCGTGGGGCGTGAGATACGCGAGAACTCTCGGGTCGAACGCGTAGACGCCCATGCTCACGTAGTGCTCAAACCCCGGTTTCTCGGTGTACCCGACGATATCTCCGTTCCCGTTGGTATCCACGATACCAAAATCGACGAAGTAATCCCTCTTGTTGAGGGCAACCGTCGCGATGGCGCCGCTTTTTTGGTGAAAGTCCATGAGCTCCGAGAACGGGAGGGTTGTCAGGACGTCGCCGTTCATCATGAGGAACGGTTCGATGAGGTCGTCCTTGATGAGCCCGAGGCAGCCTGCGGTCCCGAGCGGCCTCTCCTCCCGCGAGTAGGTGATCGAGAGACCAAACCTGCTCCCGTCGCCGAAGAACGCCATGATCAGTTCGGCAAGGTGCCCGACCGCGATCGTCACGTCCCGGATACCGTGCTCACGGAGCTGGCAAAGGATGATCTCAAGGATCGGTTTATCCCCGATCGGCATAAGCGGCTTGGGGATGATGGTCGTGTAGGGTTCAAGCCTTCGTCCCTTGCCGCCGGCAAGAATAATCGCTTTCATATCAGGTCACGTAGTGGTTGGGCCGATAGAGGCCCAGGTGTTCCCGAAACCATGCAATCGTACGCAAAAGCCCTTCTTCCAGGGGCACGGCGGGCGACCAGCCGAGGAGATCCCGCGCCCTGGTGTTGTCGCACCAGAGCCGTTCGACCTCGCTCTTCTCCGGCCGCAGGCGCTCGCTCTCGGTGATGATATCGATCTCTTTTCCGAGGAGGGCTGCAACCGTACCGGCGACGGCCCCTATCGATATCTCGTAGTTCGACCCGACGTTGATCGTCTCCCCGACCGTTCCCGGCGATTCGGCGATGAGGAGAAACGCACGCACCAGGTCGTCGACGTAGGTGTAGTCCCGTGTCGTGTGCGTCGCACCGAGCGCCACCTTCCCCTGCACCAGCGCCTGCGTGATGATCGTCGGTATCACCGCCCGCGCCGACTGCCGCGGGCCGTAGGTGTTGAACGGCCGTATCGTGGCGATGGGGACGTCAAAAGACCGGTAGAAACTCTCGGCGACCTTGTCGGCCCCGATCTTGCTCGCCGAGTAGGGGGATTGCCCCTGGAGCGGGTGGTTCTCGTCGATGGGGACGTAGCGGGCGGTCCCGTAGACCTCGCTCGTCGATGTGTGGACGACCTTCTCGACGCCGGCATCCCGGGCCGCCTCAAAGACGTTGAGCGCACCGATGACGTTCGTCTCCACCGTCTCCCGGGGGCGGGCGTAGGAGTAGGGGATGGCGATGAGCGAACCCAGGTGGAAGACGACGTCGACGCCCCGGACGGCACGCCGGACGGCGTCGGCATCCCTCAGATCGCCCATGAGGATACGCACCCGGTCCAGTCTCTCCGGTGGGAGCAGCCGCAGGAGACCGGGGTCGTTTCTTGAGTTGTAGCGGACAAACGCCCGCACATCCGCACCGTGGTCTACCAGGCTCTCGGTCAGGTGGCTGCCGATGAAACCGCCGGCGCCGGTCACAAACACTCTCTTTTCAGTCCAATCCATCACATACGACTCCTTTAACCCTGAACGCGCGTACGGCTGCGAGCAGACTCTGGATACACGATCCAGTATATAATACTATCTCAAATCCCGGGATCGCGCCTGCCCGGGACATGCCGGTTCCCGCAGATCTCCCCATCGGCCCGGTGCCGGGGATGCCGCCCCGGTGCCCGTGGTGAGCGTTACAGCGTCTCATCGGGATCACCTGTTTCGTGGATCGGTCTTGCAGCACGGGCCGGATACCGCTGTCTGACGCCATCGAAGGGCTGCAGCTGCAGCGTGGGTGCGGGAATCGTCGGGACGGCCGGATCGTCTCTTCCTCCCACCCCCCGGAGGGGGCGGGCAGGCGCCATCGGGACAGGGGCCTCCGGAGAAAGGAGCGACATTTCGTCAAGGAGCGCTCCGATAGGCATGAACGAGAACTTCATCATGAGCATGATCAGTTTCTCAAGCGATGTGTGGACGCCGTGGTAGGTGACGAGCCGGGAGAGGAACGGCACCTTCAGGGGGGGAGGACCCGGGTAGATGTCGTGGGGGTGAAGGTAGATGTTTGCCGGCCTCTTTGCGGCCACTCTGCCGATACCCCAGGCAAGAACCTGCTTTGGCAGGGAACGAAGATAGAACCCCCCTGATATAGGGATGTTGACACCGAACCGGACGATCGAGAGCGGAAATTCGATGATCGGGCCGTCGGGGTCGTGGACGGTGATATCGTCCCGGGAGGGGCGGTAGATCCCGACCGGCGCATCCGGGGCGCCGTAGAGCGGTGTTCTCACCGGGAAGATGCTCGAGTCGTACTGAAAACCGTACTTCTCGAGCGACTCAAGTGCCCACTTCGTCCTGTTGCTCAGGGAGAACGACGGCGCCCGGAACCCGACCGGGTTGTAGTCGGCAAGCAGTTCGAGGGATTTTCCGAGCTCCCTCTCGAACTCTCTCTGATCCATCGAGTAGAGCGGTTTATGGGAGTAGGCGTGGCACGCGATCTCGTGACCTCTCCGGTGGATATCGTGGATGACCTCAGGATACCTCTCCGCGACGGCACCAAGGACAAAGAACGTCGCTCTGACGTTGAACGCATCAAGCGATGCGAAGATCGGCCTCAGCGACTCCTTGAACATATCCTCGCGGTCGCCGGGCAGGTAGCCGTTCAGGAACTCGTTGCACCACCAGAACTCAAGGTCGATGCTGAGTGCGTTGACGGCCACGTTATCGCCTCAGGACAAACCGCCACATATCCGGGTCGAGCGCGTAGCGTGCCGTGGCGAGCGCAAACCCCAGCGTCGGGCCGGGGTCGTGCAGCGACAGGATATCGTCGGGCGTATCGAACCGGAGAAACTCTTTGAGGTTCTCCCAGGTCTTTGGGGCGCTCAGGTACCAGAGGATATCTCCGGGGAGCAGCCAGCGGCACAAAACCCCCTCCTGGTAATCCAAGACCGGTTCGATATCCCCATCCATGACCATCCGGTAGAGGAGGTAGGGAAAGTCCACGCCGCTGAGGATAGACAGATTCAACGATCCCCAGAAGCGAGGGTTCACCTCCATGAGTTTGAGGCTCCCATCCCGGGCATCGACCCGGAACTCGACCATTGCAACCCCGGACCATCGCATCGCCTTCAGGAGACGGAGGGCGATCCCGACGGCCTCCCGGGAGCGTTCGTCCTTGATGGTCTCGCGGAGGGTGCTTGCCCCCCCGGATATCGGATAAGAGCGGATCCGACGCTGGACAGTCACCGCACGGGGTTCTGATTGTGCGTTGAGGAGGGTATAGACCCCGAGCTCTCCTCCGTAGGGAATGAACTCCTGGATCACCACGGGGCCGAACTCCGATGCGGATGCCGCATAAGCCTGGACCAGGTCCTGTGAGTCCCTGCAGACCCTGACCCCCCGCCTTCCTGAACTCACGCGAGGTTTGACGACGGCCGGGTAATCGATCTTCTCTGCTATGCCGGCCGCATCGTCCGGGCTCTCCGGGAAGAACGTGCGCGGGCAGGGGATGCCGTTTTCCATGGCGATACGGAGGGTCGTGCCTTTGTCGTAGCCCGCCGTGAAGATGTCACGGGGCGGCAGGGCGATCCGGGTGTACCGCGAGATCTCCTCTTCATGGTCGACGATAGGCTTCAAGCAGGCATCGGCGACCGGGAAGAGTACATCGATCTCCCCGGACCTCAGGGTATCGAGGAGATACCCGATGAACCGCTCCTCCGCCTTCTTCGGCGATGGGTATACCAGGCCCCGCCTGCAGTACCTCGAGAAAACTCCTGTCGCACACCGCGTCTCCTCACCCGCAGTTACATCCAATCCCTGTTTACCAAGCGACCGGATGACCGCAAGAGAGCTCCGCATCTGCGCGTCGGTTACAAAGACGGCTCCCCGACTCAACACTTCCCCCCCGGGCCTGTGAGCTACGTTGTAGCGAGCGGTGGATCGCCTCTTTAAGTATTTAAACCTATTCTGGAACTTCGTGGTCTCAATCCGGCATCAGGACTATGGGGGGTGACATACGGGTGAGAAGGGCGACATCGCTTCATCACCGGATAGCCTGGCCATCGGGATACGATATGCAGCATAATGCCGGAAACTGAGGGGATCTCAAAGGCGACAGGTTCGGTACATCACCGGGTCTCCGGTACGGGAGGGGGAAGCAGCGATCATGGTGCCGGGGAGGGAGAGATGTTCATCGAGTGCGTCGCCTCCGGGGGCGGCATCCCCGGCCCTCCGGACTTCTCCCGGGTGAACCGTGGGGATATCGCCGTTGGGAGCGGGGCGCCCCGGGGGTTTCCTTCCGGCACCTCCCCGCGAAGATCGGGGGTGGGATGGGACAGCGTATACGCGGCCGTGATGAGAGGTCGGGTGAACCTCAGAGCCCCGCGGGCTTGAAGATAGATTTATATGAGTGATTGTGCACCCTCACCCCATCTGGAGGGTGAGAGAGCGTGAAGGCCATGGTGGTGACCCCGTATTTCTACCCGCACATGGGTGGCGTGCAGAAATATGTCTACGAGATCGGTACGAGACTGCAGCGGGTATTCGGGTACGACCTGACCATCGTCTCTTCCAACTGGCATAAGGAGGAGAACACCGCAAAGACCGAGGAGATCGGCGGCCTCGAGGTGGTCCGGCTGCCCTACCAGTTCAAGGTCTCCAGCACCCCCGTCAGCATCGGGTGGGAGAGAGCGCTCCGGGACCTCATCCGGTCGGAGCGCCCGGACGTCGTAAACGGGCATATGCCGGTTCCCTTCATCGCGGATGCAGCCGCCCGGGCAGCGGCCGGGATGCAAGTTCCTTACGTTCTGACCTACCACAACGACCTGACGGGGCACGACCTTCCGACCCGGATCATCGGGCGGTGCTACTACCCGCTCCTCGGTTCCCGGACGCTCCACCTCTCCAGTGCAATCGTCGCCACATCGGATTACTATGCGCAGCAATCTTCCCACCTCGCCGGATACCTCGAAAAGCTGCGGTATGCCGCCCCGGGCGTCGACCTCGAGCGGTTCGGGGGAGACCGAACGGACTTCCTGCGCCGGAAGTATCGCCTGGGGGACGAGAAGATCTTGCTCTACGTGGGCCACCTGGACAGGGAGAGCCGGCATAAAGGCGTCCAGTACCTGATCCGGGCCATGCGAATCGTCAGGGAATCCCTGGATGCGAAACTGGTCGTCGCCGGCAGGGGAAACTACATCGACCGGTACAGGAGGCTTGCTGCCGACGAGGGAGTCCCCGAAGATATCATATTCGCCGGTTTCATCCCCGAGGACGAGATGCCCCTGTACTTCAACAGCGCCGACCTCCTTGTTCTGCCGAGTTGCGACCGGGCGGAGGGGTTCGGGATGGTGCTGATAGAGGCGCAGGCGTGCGGCACGCCGGTCATCGGGACAGATGTCGGCGGGATACCGTTCGCCGTCGATGACGGCGTGACCGGCCTCATCGTCCCGCCAGGGGATGTGTCGGGGCTCGCCGGCGCCATCGTGCGGGTGCTCGACGATCCGGACCTTTACCGGGCGATGGCAGAGAACGGGCCGAGGAGGGTGCGGGACCTCTTCACCTGGGAGAAGAGCGCTCGCGTCTACGATCGGGTCTTTTGCGAAGCGGCCGGGGAGCGGGCGTAGACGCGAGCGAGAGGGAGCAGCCCGCCGGCGGGCCCCGGCAACCGGATCTGCCGTGACAATCCCGGGGAAAATCCGGGTTCGTGCATACTGTGCGAGGTTACACCTCATCGGGTTTTATCAGAAGGGAAGAGCAACAATTTTCTGTATATCACCGGCGGGTGCACTCGCTGGAGAGCGCCAGCACCATGGCGGCCCGCCGGGGACGACAGCCAGGGACCATACCATGGATACGGCCTTTCTCGAACAGATCCTGATCATATTCGCCCTCTCCATCGCAGCGCTCGCCCTCTGCTACCGGATGAAGATGCCCGGGATCGTGGCATTCTTCCTCACCGGGATCATCGCCGGGCCTTACGGCCTCGGTCTCATCACCAACCGGGCCGACGTCGAGATCCTCGCGGAACTCGGCATCATCTTCCTCCTCTTCACCATAGGGATGGAACTCTCGCTCAAGAGCCTCCTTGATATGAAGAAGGGGATGCTCACCGGCGGGGTGCTCCAGATAGGCCTGACAATCGGCATCGTCGCGGTCATCGCCTCGGCCCTCGGCCTTGCGCCGCCGGAGGCGATCTTCTTTGGGATGCTGCTTGCCCACACGAGCACCACCGTGATGCTGACCGTCTTCCAGCACCGGGGAGAGGTGGATACCCCGCCGGTGCGGCTCGCGCTCGGTATATCGGTCCTGCAGGACCTGAGCACCGTGCCGATGATCCTCCTCGTCCCCATGCTCGGCGGCATGGGATCGGCCGGGGTCGTCCCGTCGCTCATCAACTTCGCCCTCGGCCTCGTCCTCCTTGCCGCCGTCACGGCAAGCGCCCTCTGGGTCGTTCCCCGCTTCCTCTACCGGGTCGCGAGCCTCCGGAGCCGGGAGCTCTTCATGATCACCGTCATCACCCTCTGCCTCGGGACGGCATGGCTCACCTCACGGGCCGGCCTCTCCCTTGCCCTCGGGGCCTTCCTCGCCGGCCTGATCATATCCGAGTCCGAGTACAGCAATGCGGCCCTCTCCACCGTCATCCCCTTCCGCGACGTCTTCACCAGTTTCTTCTTCGTCTCGATGGGGATGCTCCTCAACACCGGGTTCTTCGCGGCCCACGCGCTCCTGATCGTCGCGATCATCGTCGGCGTCATCGTTCTCAAGGCAATCATCGGGGCTATTGCCGTCCTCCCTGCGGGCGTCTCCCTCCGGACGGCCGTCCTCACCGGGCTTGCCATCGGCCAGATCGGCGAGTTCGCGTTCATCCTCTCAAGGACCGGTATCGAGCACGGGCTTCTCAGCCCCGATCTCGAGCAGATCTTCCTTGCGGTATCGGTCGGGACGATGGCGGTCGCCCCGTTCGTCATCGCGTCGGCACCACAGGCGACCGCCGTCGTCCGCCGTCTTCCCCTGCCGGTATGGCTCAGGGCAAGAGATGCGTCCCTGAAGGTAGCCCCTGCAAACGGACCGGAAGAGGGGCATATCGTCATCGTCGGGTTCGGGCCGATAGGGCGGCACGTCGCTGAGGCGGCACGGAGCACCGGCGTCCCCTACATGGCTATCGAGCTCAACCCGAAGACGGTGCGGGAGGAGCGCAAGAAGGGCGAACCGATCTTCTTCGGCGACGCCATAAACGAGGGCGTTCTTGTCCATGCCGGGGTTGAGCGTGCCCGCGTGGTGGTGATCACCATACCGGATGCGGCCACGGCGCGCCAGGTGACGGGGATTGCGCGGAAATTGAACCCTGACTGTGCGATCATCACCCGGACCCGGTACATGGAGAATTCCCTCGCCCTCTACGCCATAGGGGCAAACGATGTCGTCTGCGAAGAGTTCGAGACCGCAGCGAAAGTGCTGTCGCGGGTCCTGGTCAGGTACCCGGTGCAGAAGAGCGATATCGACAGGCTCGTCGCTTCGATGCGGACCGGGAACTACGAGATGCTCCGGCGGGCCTCAGGGCAGGTGCCGTTGCTCCACGACATAGGGCTGCACCTGGACAACGCCGAGGTCTCGATTGTTCGGGTGGATGAGGGCGCCCCGATCGCCGGGAAGACCCTTGCCGAGGCCGACCTGCGGCGGAGGTATGCGGTGACGGTGCTCGCGGTCAGGAGGGGTACGGAGACGCTCGCCGGGCCGGACGGCGGGACGGTGATCAAGGCCGGGGATCTCTGCATCCTCGTCGAGGCCGGGCCCGGGAACCCGGATATAGCCTCCCTCTTCCGCCACGGGACGGAGGGGCAGGGGTCGTAACCGGAGGTGCGCGCCCACGGCCCGGGAAGGGGCAGACTCCGGCGCCCGGTCCCGTAATCCGCGCAGATCCCGGGCCTTCGCCGGCTCTTGACTGCACCCTCATATACCCGGCCGGGCGACTCTCCCATATGGACTTTCTCTCTGCCGGCGCCCTCACCCCGATCCTCATCCCGCTCCTGGTCTTTGGGGCCCGGGTGATCGACGTCAGCCTCGAGACTCTCAGGATCATACTCCTTGCCCGGGGCGGCCGCCTCATCGTCCCCGCAATCGCTTTCGTCGAGATCATCTTCTGGATCGTCTCGCTCGGCCTCGTCGTCAACGAGTTCACCAACCCGATCTACCTCATCTCTTATGGGGCCGGTTTCGCCGCCGGGAACTATGCCGGCATCCTCCTTGAGGAGAGGCTCGCCATGGGGATCTGCGTGCTCCGGGTGATTGCCTCTGAAGAGGATCACGCCCTCATCGACGCCATCAGGGGCACCGGCTACGGGGTCACGGTCGTTGCCGCGGAGGGGCTTCATGGACCATGCACCATCTTCTATTCCGTGGTGCGGCGCTGCGATCTTTTCCCGATCACCCGGATGGTCGAGGAGATGAACCCTGGTGCGTTCTGCACCGTCGAGGACGTCAGGTCGACCACGCACGGGACCTTCCCCCGGGCCGGCGAGAGGACCCTGTCGGGCATCCCCCGCCGGACGGTGCGTCTCGGGAAGTGAACGGGAGATCCTGTCGGCGAGAGCGTATGGGTAACTGCTGCGGGAAGGCGCGGGAACGAATATCAAGCAGAACCCGGTAGTCCGGGATCGATGCACGGCCGGCACTCACGGGGGTGCAGAAGAGCGGAGCATACCGCAGAGGACCGGAGATTTGCCCGGAAAAAAAAGATGATAGGAGAGGTTGAAGGTTAGTTCTTCTTAGCCTTGTCCTGGGGCTTGTCCTGGGGCTTGTCCTGCTTCTTCTCCTGGGGCTTTTTCTCCTGGGGCTTCTTATCCTTTGCCATAAATGACACACCTCCCTCCCGAGGTGGGATATATCTGATGTTAACCGGTCCGGATATATATTTTACGCTTGATCAGTCAGTGTTTCCATAAACCAGGCGAAAATTAAGCGTTATTTATGGCCGACCGGCCGGGGGGCGATCGCCGCTCGCACCAGAGGGATGCTGCAATGCGGAACCAGGAAAAATCGGGCGCCGGGATGGGGTAAAACCTACCCCTCTCTCCCGACGGCGGACAGCATGTAGAGGGCGATCAGCGCGAATCCCCCCACCACCTCGACACCAATCATGAGAGCCATGACCGGGATCGTGCCGAGAACCCCGAGCTCCCCCGATACCGGTCCGAGCTCGACCGGTGTTCCCACGGGGGCCGAACCGGGTTCGGCGAGCCAGTCACAGAAGAGTGCCGCACCGACCGCGAGCATGACGACCGCCATGAGGATGAAGATGAGCAGACCGAGGATCTCGATCTTCCGCATCGGTTTCCGTGCGACCCGTACCGACGGCACTTCCGCACCCGAGGTGAAGAACGGCAGGACAACCCCGATCGCAAGCACCGCACACCCGGGGGGCGCCCACCCGGGCGCAAGGTGGCCACTCGCCGCATAGAGCCCGACCGCCAGGGCGAAGGCGGCTCCGAGGGCTACGCCGGTTATTCGACCCTCATGCATGCGGCACACTCCGGGAACCATCTCCGAAGAGCTGGCCGAATACGAGAGATGCGGCCGAGAAACCGGCCGCCGGGCGCTTCACGAGAGTGGCCTTCCATGCAGAACGAACCGAAGGTGCAGGCTCCGCGGACAACCCGGCACGCGGACCCTGCCTCCCGGTAGTTGTGGCTTCCCGCTTGACCGGATAACCGGTCGTTGCGAAGGGAAAGCCAGACACTGCACCTGCGACCTGAACGGTCGGCGGGAAGGGGGTCGTGAACATCACCCGGTACATACGGTATCTCTCCTTTCATCAGGCAGAATCGTCGGCGGGCCGGCAAGAAGGCGGCGAACACGAT
>MPOY01000257.1 GCA_001896715.1 Methanoculleus sp. EBM-46 | reverse complement strand
GGTATGGAGCAAAGGATGGAGAACCGTGAGATGAGAACGGAGAGGTAGTACGACGGCCTGAGGGTATCCGAACCGTGACGTTCTGTAAAGAGTTATAGAGCGTTCAAACATGGGTGAAGATACGTGTCGCGAACTGCCCGATCAACCCATCCGGTACTATCTCCCCCGTATCCCGGGTGTAGTATACACATGGGGCCATAAATATATTTCTGGGTGGAATGACCTTCACAATGTCGCGGTATCGCCCCGGGCCCGGCGGAGAGCAACCCGTGCACAACAGATATATACAGGCACCGGGGACTCTGGGGTCCAGAAGAACCGCACCGGGGAGGGGGATATGATTCAGGAGCCCGCGACTGCTCCCGGCAGGAGCATGGGGAGGCGCACGATTGGCTGGATATCCGGTATGTTCATCATACTCCTGGCGCTCATCCCGGCAGCGGCGGCAGGTGCCCCGACGGTGATCGTCTCCAACTACACCGTCACCCCCGCCGTCCTGATGCCCGGCGACGAAGGGACGATCACGGTGGTGCTCACGAGCACGGCATCCATGGCCCCGGGGTCGCCGCTCGACCTCCGGGTGGATACAGGAGGGGTGAACACCTCCCCGATCACCCCAGATAACGCCTACATCGAGAACGTACTCTTACGCAGCAGAGAGATCGAGGTCCTGTCCGGGAGTTTCCAGGACGTCGGCGAGATCGGCCCGGGCCAATCCCTCCCGATCACGTTTCAGGTACGCGCTCCCGGGGAGGAAGGCATCTATTTCCCGGAGGTCTGGGTCAGCGTGCGGGATGCGACGGGCGTGCGCTACCCCGTACCGGTGAATGTCGGTTCTGCCTACGCTCTGGCGAAAAAACCCTCGCTCCGGGTGGAGAGGACCGTCCCGGCATCCGTCGACCCGGGCGACTCATTCGGCGTCACGCTCACGCTCTATAACGACGGGGAGGCGAGTGCGAACGATATATCGGTCGGCATCAACGCAAGCTCCGACTCGATCGCTTCGACGAGCCCGGAAAGTTACTACATCCCGGTACTCAGGCCGGGAGAGGAGGCAGCCCTGAACCTGTCCTTTGAGACCGATCCCGGCGCGCCGCTCGGCCTTCTGCCGGTCGTCGCCACCGTCGACTACCGGAGCGCCGATCTCGCGGTGTTCCGGCAGGTCGAGACGATCGGTATCCCCATCGTCGGCCGCGCCGATATGAGCGTCGCCTCCATCAGGACCGAACCTGCCCGGATCACCGCCGGGGATCCGGTAGGCCTGACGATCCGGATAGAGAACACCGGAACGGCGGATGCGACGTCGGTTCGGGCGACCATCAGCGGCCTCTCGCTTTCGGGAACAAAAGAAGCGTTCCTCGGGACGATAGAGCCCGGCAACGACGGTCCCGCCGTATTCAACCTGCAGGCCGGCGAGGAGGGGGATTACCCCTATACCCTCGCCATCCAGTATACCGACGATTACGGAGCGCACACGACCGAGCAGGCCCTGAACCTGGTTGTTGCCGGATCCGACCGGGTCCCGGCCCTGATCATCGCGGTGGTCGCCATAGTCGTCGTCATCGCAGCCGCGCTCTACTGGTACCGGAGACGAAAGGAGGAGTGACCTTCCCCATGTTCACCGGTCTCAGGGTCTCCGCGTTCCTTGCCTGGAAATCCATAGAACGCGGGAGCAAGGGGACGCTCGCCCTCACGATCATGATCATCGCCCTCATCTTCGTGAACCTGATCTTCCTCCCCTCCATCATATCCGGGGTTGTCAGGGCCTTCGATGACCAGTCGATCGACTTCGACTTCGGGAACCTGGTCATCGAACCCCGGGAAGGGGACCAGTACATCGACGACGCGGCCAACCTCCAGAGGAAGATCGACCGGATCCCGGGGATTGTCGGCACATCGCCCCGGATAGCCGCCGGGGTGACCTACTTCTACCGGGGCCGCAACGCCGCCAGCACCCTCTACGGTATAAAGCCTGCGGATGAGCGGGCGGTGACGAAGATCGCCGACCGTATGGTCGAGGGCGAGTTTCTCTCAAACGGGGACACCGACGCGATCATCATGGGCACGACCCTTGCCGGGCGGGAGGGGGAG
>MPOY01000036.1 GCA_001896715.1 Methanoculleus sp. EBM-46 | reverse complement strand
GGTAGTGCGGAAAATTTTGTGTAAACATCCCCGAGCCGGTCTGTAACCATGAATTTAGCGGATTCTTCGTTCAACAGAGCAGTTTCACCCTGTCGCCGAAGTGTATCACCAGATTGTCCATAATTGCCGGCCAATCACGAATTTGCTGAGTCCACTTTTCTGTTACCTGCATCGTAACCAAATATAGCATCTTCATCAGGGCGTCATCGGAAACGAAGGCGCTCTTTGTTTTTGTAACTTTCCGCAGCTGTCTGTTGAAATTCTCTATACTGTTCGTTGTGTAGATCATTTTCCGGATCTCAGGGGAATATTTGAACATTACTGAAAGTTCGTTCCAGTTATTCCTCCAGGATCGTACAGCAATAGGATATTTCTTCTCCCACTTCTTTTCAAGGTCATCCATGGCACAAAGGGCTATTTCTTCAGTAGGTGCCTTGTAGACAGCCTTAAGGTCGTTTATGAATTCTTTCCTGTTTCTGTATGATACGTATTTTGTAGAGCTTCTTATCTGGTGTACTATGCACCGCTGTACTTCTGTATCAGGAAAAGCGGCACTTATTGCCTCTGAAAATCCACTGAGACCGTCAACTGACGCTATCAGCACATCCTTTACCCCACGGTTCTTAAGTCCATTCAAGACTGCAAGCCAGTACTTAGATGATTCGTTGGCTCCAAGCCATATTCCAAGGACATCTTTCTGACCTTCAAGATCCTTACCTATTATTACATAGGCCGCTTTCTTTATTACTGTTCCGTTATCCCTTACAGAGTAATGCACTGCATCCAGCACCAAATGGACATATACGCTCTGAAGGGGTCTTTCCTGCCATTCCCTTATGAGGGGAAGGAGCTTGTCCGTTATCTTAGAGACTCTGCCGTCATCTACATCTATTCCGTACATCTCATTCATGGTCTTCTGGATATCCCTTGTTGAGACTCCCTGAGAGTATAGGAATATTATCTTGTCTTCGATGGAAGATATGTCTGTCTGATGCTTTTTTACGAGTTCAGGCTCAAATTCCCCGTTCCTGTCCCTGGGGATATTTATATCCACTTCTCCCATGCTGCCCTGGACTCTCTTTGTTGAATATCCATTCCGGCAGTTATCGGTATGTTTGTTCTTATAGTCGTATTTTGAGTATCCCAGTTCGTTTTCCAGTTCTGCATCAAGGGCAACTTGTATTGCTTCGGCTGTCAGCATCTTTACAAAGTTATGGATGTCATCCATCGTCTTGATGTTGCATTCCTTGATCGCCTCGCGCAGTTTCTTGCTTCCTTCTTCTCCCAGTGGGCTTGTCCTTTTGGCCATTGTTAAAACCTCCTGTTGTCAGTATATTTTACTTCACCGACTATGAGGAAGTTTACACAAACTTATAGGCACTACC
>MPOY01000445.1 GCA_001896715.1 Methanoculleus sp. EBM-46 | reverse complement strand
CCCCTCTTGCTAAGTATTCTTATTTCAATGACCTGCTTCTCTCCCAACATCTGAATACCCCCTTTTTGCCTGAGAATATTCAAATGTTAGTCCACAATTCCTCCCGATGCTTTTTCACATTTTCTACCGGCGTTTTTCTTATTTTACTGTTGATGTCGACAACATGAGGGTGAGCACAACGGGATGGCTGAAACTCTGCAGGGCAACTGTGACTTGATATCAGTATTGAAAGCCAAGTGTCCACATTGGAATCGAGTTTGAATAGGGCAAATCCGTGTCGTCTCTTATTACAAAATCTGCTTTCTTTGGCTTTTTGCTCCTTCCTCCCACTTCAACGATTCTCCCGTCTACAGAGAAATCCCCGTTTCGCTCATCCGTACTCGCAAAGACTCTTCTACCGGCATCTTCGAAGGATTGTGCCACATAGGCTTCTCTTCTTGTTCCGGTATTTCCTGCACCAATTGAGTAGAAAGCAGGGTCGCCAAAGAAGATTTTCTCGCCCTTGGAGAAAGTTCGATTATCGTTCTCTCTGTATACTATTCTGATTATTCCTGTTGCGTTCATTACAGTAAGGAGTTCATAGAGCTTTCTCTTCCCTATACCCCAGTCTCTACACATCCTCTCAATGTTCAGTGTTGGTACTTTTGATATCGCCAGGAACCCAACGACGGCATTCATTAGCCTGAAGTGAATATCCGAGATTTGTGGCACGAAGAAAGGGACATCTCCATGGAGTGTTTTCTCGATAATGTGTTCTATTTGCTCACGAAAGTCCCACTCCATATAAGACGGCCTGAATCCCCGCTCAAGATACTCTTCAAAAGCGGCAAGTACGTTTGTGCCATTCATTATCTCTTTGACTGCCGAAGGCTCGGGAGAGAATGGTTCTAGATGCGGCAGGGATATTCCGTCTCTAAGAAATATGTATTCTCTCAAAGACATTAGAGGAATTTGAACCCTTGAGAATCTTCTTGATAGATCTGCGATCCCCTGTCTTAATATCAGGCTGCTGCTATCGCTGGCTATTACAAGCTTTCCCGGATAGGAATCGTATAGGGCCTTAAGATGGATGCTCCAGTCTTTTGCGTAGTGAGCTTCATCCACAATTATACCCTCATAACCCCTGACAAAGGCCGCTTTAGCTATACTCCATATGTCACTAGTAGAAACTAGAGGATTGTCGGCCGAGATGTAGAGTACTTTTTTGTCTCTAAATCTGCTCAGAAGATAAGTGGTTTTTCCAACACCTCTTGGACCAAAGAGAAGGACAGCCCTGTTCTTCATCTCGATCTTGTCGAAGTAAGGCCTCAGTCTCGAAGGGAGCTCCATTTCCTTCCTCTTTTGTATCTCTTCCAGTGACTGAACTAACTCGTCAGCATCCACAAAATCATCTCTTTCGTTTTGTTATGAAACGATATTAGCACAAATTCGTTCCCAGAAAAAACGGAATCAATAATTAGGGACCAGGGACCAAAAAACGGGATAGACTCTATTTTTTCAAGAGCCGTCCTTGGAAGAGCGTTAGGAGCGGTTCCGGCGCGTAGCGCCCAGGTTCTTCGTTCCGACGCTTCGCGTCCAGGTTCTTGGTTCAGAAGAGCGTGCAAAGAGCGGTTCTTCGTTGCGGAGCTAGGAACTTTGTTCTTCGTTCAGAAGAGCGTGAACCCATCCTTGGGAAGAGCGGGAACCGGAGGTGAGGACGGACACGCGAAAAACGGGACAGACGTCAGGAGCCCGTCAGTCCCGGTTTTTTGAGGCTCCAATAATAGGGACCATTTTTCTCTTCAAGTCTTTTTATATCTGATCTTCCAAAGACGTTTCTATTATCAGAGCGTATGCTAGAATAGTTCTGAGGTCAGAACTGGTTCTGATATCAGAACTGGAGGTGATAATAGCATGTTGCTAGACCCAAAACCAAAGAGCAAAGGAGCCGATCTCTTCTCAAGAGGCGAAGAACTCAAAGAGCTCCTGTCATCACTGAGAGACAATCCGATCACAGTGATTACAGGTATAAGGAGAGTTGGGAAGTCTTCTCTAATGAGGGTTGCCATTGCAGAAACGGAGCAAGACTCAATAATGATCGACGTCAGAAGGATATATTCGGATTCTTCCGGTTCAATTGGCAAGGCGGATCTTTCGTATGCTATACAGGGAGAGCTCGAGAAGAAACTAAGAAAAGAGAGAATTAAGACGCTGTTGAGCAAGGTCAAGGGAGTTTCTTTCATGGGAAACTCTGTAACCTTCGATTGGAACGATGTTACTCTGAGTTCGATTCTGGAGAAGCTTAACGATCATCCAAAGCCATTTATTATCGCCTTCGACGAGGCCCAGTATTTTAGATATTACGGAAACAGAGGCGGAAAGAGCATACAGAACCTGATTGCATGGTCTTACGATAGTCTCGCAAATATAAGGTTTCTGCTCACAGGTTCGGAAGTGGGCCTAATTCATGATTTCATTGGGACTGATGATTATAAGAATCCGTTGCACGGGAGATATATATACGAGATAGTTCTAAAGCCTTTCTCAAAAGATACTTCTATAGAGTTTTTGAAAGCGGCGTTCGCCGAGAACGAAATGCAAGTCCCACTTGAAGAGGTTATTGAAGCTCAGAACCATCTTGATGGAATAGCGGGACATCTTGTGCAGTACGGTCTTAATCGACTTAAAAGAAGCCACGATGAAGCTCTTTCTGAAACCTTCCGAACAGCCAGGATACTTTTTGTCAATGAGCTCAAAGAGCTTGAGAAGCGGAGTCTAAGATACAGAAAGGCACTAGAGTTTATTGCATCCGGTGCCACAAACTTCACAGCAATACTCCGATCCTTTCAGGCCAGCGGCGATTACGCTTCTAAATCTAGAGTTGCAGATGCTCTGCGAATACTGGAGAGATCCAGCTGGGTAAATAATGAGCACGGGAGGTATTCGATCATTGATCGCGTACTTGCAGAGTTAATAAGAAACGGAGACTTCTAATATGATGCCGCAAAAACAAGGAAAACAGGGACTGAATCACGGTTTTTCATTCCTTTCCGTCATGCCGGATTCACTTGACGTCATTCTGAGCTTGACTCAGAATCACGGTTTTCCAAGGAGTGGATCCCGGTCTTCGCGAAAAACGGGGACAGACGTCAGGAGCCCGTCAGTCCCCATTTTCGCGGTCTTTCCTCCCTTCCCGTTATTCTGAGCTTGACTCAGAATCACGTTCTTCCTCCTTCACGTCATGCCGGACCTGATCCGGCATCTCCGCTCCTTCGAAAGAGCGGGAAGAACGGTTAATAGCCGACTGTTGTCACGATGCTATAATTGATACAAACATATGAAGGAGGCCTTTATGGCAGGTATTGAAAGAGTT
>MPOY01000654.1 GCA_001896715.1 Methanoculleus sp. EBM-46 | reverse complement strand
GGATGCGATCATCCTCGAGCCTCCCTTGAAGTCCTTTGCAACCGGGAAGCAGACGGGGCAGTTCTCGATGCAGGAGTAGCACTTGATGCACCGGCCCGTTTCGCGGCCGATGGTGCCCCAGAGGTCCGATGCGAGCGCCCCGAAGTCCTTTTTCCGCCACTTGTTGCCGAGGTTGAGCATGGCCCCCTCGACCTTGCCGCGGATCTCGATCCCCTTCGGGTTTGCGGGTTCGGTCTTGACGGCACCGGCCTTGATGGCGGCATCGAGGAGGTTCGCACCCTTCTCGGAGCAGACCTCGACGAACGTCGCCTTCCCGGCCTTCTCGCCGATGACGCCCCAGTTCCCGCAGGCGAGGTCAGCCTGGCGCGGGACCTTGTAGAGGCACCGGCGGCAGTTCGAACGGCGGCCGTAACCCTCGTCCTCGAGGTCGTCGATCTTGATCCCTTTGTGCCCACCCTCGTACTCGATGATGAACTGGCCCTTGTCGATCTCCTCTTTGTGGACGATGTCGGGATCGACCTCGAACTTCTCGCGGATCATCTTCCGGGCCAGGACCGGGCTGACCGAGCCGCCGCAGTTCACGCCGAGCAGGATGACGCGGTCCAGGTCGACCTGGTTACGCTTCGCAAGCTCGATGAGGCCCATCGTGTCGCAGCCCTTGACGGTGACACCGAGCCGTGCGGTCTTGTTGCTGTCCAGGTAGTTCTTGACGAGCTTCGAGAGCAGGAGCGTTCCGCAGTGGAGCGAGCCTGCCGTCTCTGCGACCTCGGCGGGGTCGGTGATGACGGTCGGAACCGCATCGTAGATGTCCGCGCCCTTCCGGACGGCAAGGACCGCGTCCACCATGCCGGACTTAAGGGCATACTGCTGCAGGGCGGTGATCGCGCCTCCGCATTCGCCTCTCTTCTGCACGTCGGCGTCTGCCGCCCACGTGTAGAACATATCGCCAATTGCTGCCATCTTCAGGCCTCCGTAATCTTCTCGACCTTCACAGCACAGGCCTTGAACTCCGGGATCTTTGCTATGGGATCGAGAGCGTTGTTCGTCAGTATGTTTGCCGCACACTCGGCGAAGTGGAACGGCATGAACATGACACCCTTCATGATGTCGGGGGTCACCTTCGCGGGGACGTCGACCGAGCCACGGCGGGTGACGGCACGGACCTTCTCTTTGTCCTTGATGCCGAGCGCCTTCGCGTCCTCGGGGTTGATCTCGATCCAGCCCGTGGGGACTTCGGCGTCAAGCGTCGCGGACCGGCGGGTCATGCTGCCGGTGTGCCAGTGCCAGAGGACGCGCCCGGTCGTGAGGACGAACGGATACTCGGCATCGGGGACTTCCGCCGGCGGTTTCCACTCGATCGGGGCGAATATGCCGATGCCGTCGGGGTGGGAGAACTTCTCGCGGTGCAGGATCGGCGTTCCCGGGTGGCTGGCGTCAGGGCAGGGCCAGTGGAGGGCCTCGGGCCTGTTCAGCCGCTCGTAGTTCATGCCGTGGTAGGACGGCGTGAGAGCGGCGACTTCATCGAAGATCTCCTCGATGTCCTTGTAGGGGAACTGGGCGGCGTAGCCCATCCGGGCGGCAAGCTCGCTGATGATCTGCCAGTCTTCCTTTGCTTCGCCCGGCGGATCCTGGGCTTTGCGCCACATCTGGACGCGCCGCTCGGTGGACGTCTGGGTGCCGCCGCGTTCAGCGTAGCATGCGGCGGGTAAAACAACATCGGCAAGTTCGGCGGTCTCGGTCAGGAAGATATCCTGAACTACCATGAACTCCAGGCTCTCGAGGGCATGCCGGACGTGGTTGATGTCCGGGTCGGAGATCATCGGGTTCTCGCCCATGATGTACATGCACTTGAGTTCGCCGGGGTTGTCGGTCAGGACGTCCATCATGACGGTGACCTCGTAGCCGTTCTTCGGCTCGCAGATACCACCGGGGAAACCCCATGCATCGGCGAACTTCTTGTAGGCGACCGGGTCGATGACTTTCTGGTAGCCGGTGAAGACGACGGGCAGAGCTCCCATGTCACAGGCACCCTGAACGTTGTTCTGACCACGGAGCGCGTTCACGCCACTGCCGGGCTTACCCAGGTTGCCGGTGAGCATCTGGATGTTTGCAACCGACCGGACGTTGTCGACGCCGACGGTGTGCTGGGTGATACCCATCGAGTAGAGGATCGCGCCGGGCTTCGTGGTGCCGAACATCTCGGCAGCCTGCTTGAGCTGCTCGACGGGGATGCCGGATATCTTCGAGACGTTCTCAAGGCTGTAGGTCTCCTTCATGACGACCTCCTTGAGCTTCTCGTAGTCCTTCGTCCGCTTCTCGATGAACTCTTTGTCTTCCCAGCCGTTTCTGATGATCTCCTGCATCAGACCGTTCAGGAGAGCGACGTCGGAGCCGGAGACAAACGGCATGTAGAGGTCGGCCAGCCGGGCAGTCGGGGTGTAGCGCGGGTCGGCACAGAGGACCTTCGCACCGTTCTGCTTTGCCTGGACAATCTTTCGCCCGATGAGGGGGTGCTGTTCGAGGGTGTTGGACCCGAGAACGAAGATACACTTCGACTCGGCGATGTCGCCGATGGAGTTCGTCATCGCACCGGAGCCAAACGATGCGGCAAGGCCGGCGACGGTGGACGCGTGGCAGAGCCGGGCACAGTGATCGACGTGCCGGGTCTTCATGACGCCGCGGGCGAACTTCATCATCAGGTAATTCTCTTCATTGGAGACCCTCGCAGATGAGAGCGCTGCGAACTCGTCGGGCTTGTAGGACTTGAACTTCTGCGCGATCAGGTCGTAGGCCTCATCCCAGGTCGCCTCGACAAACTTGCCGTCCTTCTTGATGAGCGGCTTGGTGAGACGGTCCGGGCTGTTCACGAACTCGTGGGCGTAGGTGCCTTTCGGGCAGACCTTTCCCTCATTGACGGGTGAGCGGCGGTACGGTGCGGTCCCAACCACCTTGCCGTCCTGGACGACAAGGTTGAAACTGCATCCCGTACCGCAGTAGGGGCACGTTGTAGCAACATACTGTAACGTCATGCATCTATCGCCTCTCTGGCGACCGAATATCTGATGTTAAGCTACTTAAATTATAGTGGTTAACCAGATCTGCCCGGGCCCCCTGAACAGTCCCGCCAGGTCGAAAACGGATTGCATGACTTTGTCTGACGTTTACGCGGAGGACCTTCCATAGATCCCGGGTTTATGTACCCGCACCGGTCAGACATATGTGTTCAACCGGGGGCGGGGATACTGCCGGCCGGAGGAATATGTTATTATCGGTGGACGCCCACACTTTTCGTACAGCTGGACAGGAGAGCGTTACCATCGCAAAGAAAATACTGCCGGTTCCGCCGATGCTCGCCGATCTCGTGGGCAACGCCCTGACAGCGATGGACGGCGTGAGATTCACCCACCTCGACGCCTGCCCGTCGTGCGGCGGCCAGGTGACCGGACACGACCTGCGGCCGAAACGGTTTGCCGTCATACTTGAGGAGGGAGAGGAGCGGACGATCAGGGTCTTTGTGAAGCGGTTTTACTGCCGGCAGTGCGGTTCGCTCTGCTACGCAGATGCACCTTTCTACCCCGACACCCGCCTCGCGTCGCCCATCGTCGACCTCTGCCTCCTCCTCTCGCAACGGATGCCCTTCAACCAGGTTGCCGAACACCTCCGCGCGCTGGGGATCGTCGTGGACCGCGGCACGATCCGGAACTACGCCTCGCGCGACTTCGACGCGATACCGGCAACCGAACTCTTCGGCCTTCTTCTACCCCTCTCGCTCTTGAACCTCGCCATATCCACCCTCGGGCGCGAGGGGTGTCCCGTCATAGGGGCAGAAGCGCTCGCCGCCTGTGGTCTCCCACCCACAGACCGGGCAGCGCCTCGCGGCAGGGGGCTTTCCGAAGAACGGTATCAGCGGTATAACTAGAAAAAGGAAGAAAAACGGAAACCCGAGGGCGAACGAGACTACCGTGACGGCGACGGACACCGCAAGCAAAAGGAGGGTCAGTCGCAGGCGGCTCGCCGTAACGCCACCTCCCTGACAGCGTACGCCGGCAGGGCATCCGAGACCTCCCCGATCTCCTGCGCCAGCGTGGCACAGCCCAGTTCCCGGGCAAAGAGGTTCGCCCCGATGCCGGCCGTGATCACTCGTTCGGCATCGCCCTGGAAGAGTGCGCGCCCCACCGCGCGCCCGATCGCCCTCCGCTGGACCTCCCAGAACTGCCGGGCGACCTGGTGAGCCCCGGACTTCCCTATCTCATCGATATCGGCGCAGACGACCCGGGCAAGCCGCCGGAGCGCGGCATCGACGGTCTTCTCGCCGTTATCCGGCGCCGGGCAGGTGTAGTCCGCAGGGGCGATGTGGCCGAGGACGAGGTGCGCGTCCGCGCTCGCCGCGAAGTACTCGGTGCTCACCGGGGTCACCGTCCCGTCGAGCGTGACCGACGAGAGGAGCGTCGCGACGTTCGTCCTGAGCATGCCGGTGTAGACGAGGTACTGCTTCTGCAGCCGCCGGGTATCGGTCAGGCCTTTGAGGTCCTCAAAGCGGGTCAGGGGGATGACGTCGGCGGTGGTGCTCCCCACGTCGAGGAGGACCGCATCGGCATACTCCTCCCGCAGGTAGTCGGCGGACGCAAGCCAGTTCGCGGCGGCAAGGCCCGGGACCGGCCGGGTATGGAACGCCGCATCGGTGCCGTAGAAGGCAGCATCGGGTATGGCCTCCCGGACGGTCCCGACGATCCACCGGATGCCCTCGATCTTGGT
>MPOY01000566.1 GCA_001896715.1 Methanoculleus sp. EBM-46 | reverse complement strand
CCCTGATCGAGATAATCATCGTTTGTCCAGACGACGTAGCCGCGGGACTTCGAGAACTTCTTCCCCTCGATCGTGACCATGCCGCTTGCGACCACGGCGCTCGGGAGACCGTAGCCCGCCCCTTTGAGGAGGGCCGGCCAGAATATGCAGTGGTGGTAGATGATATCCCCGCCGATGAAGTGGGCGACGCGGGTATCATCGCCGCACCAGTAGTCCTTCCAGTCGGCTCCCGCGGACTCCGCCCACTCCTTCGTGAACGATATATACCCGATCGGCGCGTCGACCCAGACGTAGACGACGAGGTCGTCGCTCCCCGGGAAGGGAACGCCCCACTCCATCGTCCGGGTGATGCACCAGTCGTGCAGGAGCTCCTTCACCCAGCCGAGGGCGTAGTTCCGGGCGGTCGCGGTGCCGCCGAGGGCCGGGAGGTAGTCGAGGAGGAAGTCGCGGAACGCCGAGAGCTTGAAAAAGTAGTGCTCCTGCTCGCGGTACTCCGCCTTCCCGCCGCAGATCTTACAGATCGCGTCCTTGATCTCGCCGGGCTCGAGGTGCTGCCCGCATCCCTGGTCGCACTCGTCGCCCCGGGCGACGGCGCCGCAGTGGGGGCAGACCCCCTCGACGTAGCGGTCGGGAAGAAACCGCTCGCACTCCGGGCAGTAGCTCTGGCTGATGGTCTTAGAGTAGACGTAGCCGTTATCGACGAGGCGCTCGACGATCGAGCGGGTGGTGTCGCGGTTCATGGCGTCGTCGGTCATGCCGAACCGGTCGAATATGACCTCCATCCGCCGGAACGTC
Organism: Methanoculleus sp. EBM-46; assembly: GCA_001896715.1. Lineage (GTDB taxonomy): Archaea > Halobacteriota > Methanomicrobia > Methanomicrobiales > Methanoculleaceae > Methanoculleus. The sequence goes on along the minus strand of MPOY01000566.1, from coordinate 2,235 downwards.
TCGTAGAAGTGCTCGTGGTACCGTTCCGAGAGTTCGCGGGGGGTCGAGCCCTCCCGCTCGGCACTGATCACGATAGGGGTTCCGTGGTTGTCGGAACCGCATACAAAGACGACCTCCTCCCCGGACCGGCGCATGTACCGGACGTAAAAGTCCGCCGGCACGTAGGTCCGCAGGTGCCCGATATGGCAGGGACCGTTCGTGTACGGGAGTCCGCACGTTACCAGCAGCGGCTTACCACTCATCCTTATCTACTCTGGTTGCGATGCTAATAAAGACATCAGCGCATGGCACGACGGATTACGATACCGGTGAGATCGTTCGGCTCCGAGGTCGGAACGCCCGCGATCCCGGAGGTTGCGGAGTGGCTGAAGGGGATGCGGGGAGAGGAAGCGGACCTCGCGACCTACCGGCTCAGCCGCTCGCTTGCCGACCAGGAGAGCGTGGCGGTGCCCGCGGCGGGCGGTATGTTTTACGGCGAGCGGTTGAGCGGGGCCTTCACGGGGATGGTGGACGGGGTGCTCGTCGACGAACCGGGGATCGATCCCTCCGCCCCGGCCGCGGATGCCCGTTACGTCGTGGCGAGGCGGAGAGATGCGTGGTTTGCCCTCCCCGCCCCTCACGCGCTCGGGCTTCGCGACGCCTACATCGATGACGAGGAGGAGTTCGCCGGGGTGATCGTTGCCGGATATGCCCGTCTCGCGCGGGAGATGCGCGATCGGGGCGTGCGGGGGCACGTCCTCGTGGCCGATCAAGCGGACGAGGCCGAGCTCGAGCGGCTGGCCGGCAACAGGTTCCTCTTCTTCCCGAGGGATCCGGGGAGGTTCGACCTTGAGGTCCTGCTCGAGTACCAGGACGACCTCATCCTCCCGGCAGGCGACCTCGACCGGGCGGCGGACCTGATGGAGCGGTTCCGCGTCCGGAAGCTGATCCTCCTTGATGCGGGGGTGGATGACCTTTTAGCCGCAACGGCGCTCGTCGACCCGGATATGCTCGAGGTTGGCGGTTATTGCTCCGGGGAGGACTGCCCGGACTACTGGAAGACCCTCGTCGACCGGGCGTTCATCGCGCGATAGACTCGGCCACGCCCGCAAGGCGGCGGTAGTGGCGGTTTCGCTTTATGAGCCAGAAGAGGATGCGGTCGAGCAGGTTGAACGGGAACGAGCCTCCCGCCGCGTGAGGGTGGCCGCCGCCGGAGAACTCCCGGGCGATGAGATGGCTGATCGGGGGGACGGAGCGGATGGATATCCGGCCGTTTGAAGAGACGACCACCTCGATATCGGTATCGAGCTCATCGCGGATGGTGTGCGCGGTCTCGCTCGGGTAGCCGTAGAGGGGGGTGAAGGCTATCCGGTAGCGCTCCCCTTCGATGATGGTGGTGTGTCGGAGGCTCTTCTTGATGTCGCGGTCCATCTCGCGGACGATCCCGGCATACTCATCTTCTACTTTCTCATCGACGATGATGCCCCGGACGAGGTTGTCGCGGACGTACTCCCGGCAGCCCTTCCGCATCACCACCTGGCCGAGCACCTTCGACCGGGGATCCTGGTGTTTCCAGAGGTCGTAGTCGCAGACGACCCGTGCGATCTCTGTGGCTACCGCGTCGTCGCCGGCAAGGTCACGCGCGACGATGCCGGTCGCGCAGGTGCCGGTGTCGATCCGGAGGAGGCTCGTCTTCTTCTCGACGGCCCGGACCTCTTCGTCCTTCCAGCGATGGTGATCGCGCCACTCGATCCGCCACCCGTTCGACCGGGCCTTCGCCAGCCGCTGCTCGACGCCCGGCTGGTAGCCTATGTCCGATATGCTGAGGAGGTCGCCCCGGCCCGGGGAGCCGGCCACGGCGTCGAAGTTCGCGAGGAACTTGCCGACCGAGGACCAGACGGTGAAGACGTCCCCGTACTTCCGCCGGTGGATGGCGTCGCTCCCGACGGCGTCGAGATCGTTGTGCGTGAGGTGTACGACGGTCGCCGTCCTCTCAGAGAGCGCCTGCATGAGGTTCGTGCCGCGGGTACCCGACTTCTGATCGCTCCGGCTCATTGTTCATATATCGGCATGCGATGAGATAAACAGGCGGCTCCGGGCCCGGTCGGCCGGGTGCAAAGAGCCGGCGTTCCCCGAGCACAGAATTTATTAGGGACGACGGATAACACTGTAAGGCAGAAAGCCCCTGTAGCTCAGACTGGGAGAGCGCCAGACTGAAGATCTGGTTGTCCCCGGTTCAAATCCGGGCGGGGGCAT
>MPOY01000224.1 GCA_001896715.1 Methanoculleus sp. EBM-46 | reverse complement strand
CAATGATTTCTGTAAGCTCTATCTGAACGGAAACGACGAGCACACGGCGACCATGACCGGGCTGGTAAACATCATGGACATTCTCAATCTTGCTCATGTCAAATTCAGCGGTGGCGAAAGCTGCGCGATACATTTGAAGTGTACCGATAGAGCTTTCGTGCTTAATTCATTCAAGAACTACTCCTGTGATTTGACAAAGTCCATCCGCAGAAGAATTGAGAGAGAAGAGCAGATAATGAGGGATTTCTTCACCAAGAACCTCGATGACAGCCAGAGATGGGATTTTATCGAAGGATACTTTCTTGGTAAAATACATTAACGGGGCGGAAATAGCCGCTCCGTTACTTTGATTGGGGGTTGAAAGATGTCAGGGAAGATCGAAAAGGAAGACAAATTCCTTCTTGATAGCACGAGAGATGAACAGGCAATCAAAGAGTTCAAAATGAAAGCTTACAAGAAAACCGGGATTATTCAATGGTATCTCAAGCGTGACGAAGATGAAGAGGAACGAATCAGGCTGGAGATTGTTCCGGAAAAGACCGGAATGCGCCACGTATGGACTCAGGCGAAGAAAGAACACCGTTCTGATTTGAGAGACAGGCTTGAGAGTGAGTATTCGCTCGATCCAACGGAAGTAGACCTCAAGAATCTGGAAACACTTCCCTTTGTAGTCAAGATAAGGCATTATCTCGAACCCAAGAACAAAGGAATTAAAGAAGTTATACTTGACGAGTTTCTTGAGAAATGGAAGTGCGACTGCGATTACCTTGTCGAAATAGAGATGAGCGATGGGGAAGAAGACAGAACTCTCATTTCTAAAGAGCTTTCCTCATGGGAATTTCTTAAGGATCTATCTCCGCTCGATAAAGAAGAATCGAAAAAGTTCGAGAACAAGAAACTTGCCAAAAATCACGAAGAGAACGGCGTATTCAAAATCATTCAGTTTCTCGAGAACAGGCTAAAGCCGGAGCAAGTCGTTGTGGCATTGCAGGGTCTTTCGTTCT
>MPOY01000554.1 GCA_001896715.1 Methanoculleus sp. EBM-46 | reverse complement strand
CGCATGAACTCTTCGCTCTTTCCGAGATATTTCAGGGAATCATAGACCAGAGCCTCCCCCGAACCGGATTCCAGATTGTACGAAAGTGCAGAAAACACCATGAAAAAAAGAAAATGCGTGAAATCGCTGGAGACGATCAAAATCAGAATGCTCGCAAGAGACATGCAACGTCCCAGGGTGCGGCTCAGTTTTCTTCCAAAAAGATCCGCGATCGAACCTGTAGGTACCTCCATGGCCAGCGAAGTGACGTGGAATATACCCTCCAGCAATCCGATCTGCGTCAGGCTCATTCCCTTGAAGGCCATGTAGATCATCCACAGACCGCCCGACAGTCTGAGGTTCATGAAGAAAGAGAATACATAGTTCCTGCGTATGTTTTTTTCCATTCCAACAGCCAGTTTATCCATTTAAAACCTCTCCCGAAAGAAAAGGCCGTGACTCCCGTCACGGCCTTGTATACTGATGCTTTGAGGCGGTTTAAGCTCCGGTACCGAGCCCGACGAGGTAGCATTCACCCACGGAATCGGAAATTCCGCCGAGGATCGTTCTTCTGTGAGCCTGGATAATATCCAGCATGAGTTGCCACCTCCTCTTTATCTGAGAGAAATTATACACTCCGTCCGGGCGATTTTGTACATAATTTCCTTTTTCGACGCCTCGAAAAGTTGCAAGAGTTCGGAGAATTCTGATATAGTATGGTTGTAGGACATCCTACATCTTGATCGGGAGGGTTGCACATGTCTAACATTCCCGTAGAGAACCGCGGTCACAGCTCTTTGATCAGTATTATTCAAAACGAACTCAAGACCAGGATAATTAACGGAGCCTTCAAGCCGGGAGAGAAACTTCCTTCCGAGCCGGAGCTTGCGATGGAGCTTGGGGTGAGCAGAAATTCATTGCGAGAGGCGATCGGTCTTCTCCAGAGAGAGGGCCTCCTGGTGAAGCGTCACGGTGTGGGCAACTTCGTGACCGACAGGTACCCTATAATCCGCGGAGGAATTGAACGACTCGCCGGGATCACCGAGTTCATACGGGCGCAGGGGCTCAAGGCCGGGAGCAAAGTCACCAGATTCGAGCTCGTTGAATGCCCCGGGGAGATCGGCCAGACGCTCGATACGGAACCGGGTGACAGGATCTTCATAATGGAAACGATCAAGTACGCCTCGGAAGTGCCGGTAGCGCTCTGTGCAGATTTCATTCCCCTCTCGATAGCCGGAAACATCGATCCGGATAGGATTCATGACTCCATCTTCGACGGTTTGAGGGATCACTACGGGGTGGATATAAGGTACGCCGAGTGCGATCTGATACCTATGACCGCAGGAGAGGAATTGACCGGAAAACTCTCCGTCGAAGCCGGAACACCGGTTCTGCTGCTGGAGCAGATACATTACGATTCGCTGAACAGAAGGGTCCTGTACTCTAAAAGTTATTTCCCTGTCGGTAAGTTCACTTTCAAGTTGATCAGAAAGCGCTAAGATACCATTACCAAGGAGGTGAATGCGTTGAGAAGGCTTTTTGTACTGCTGGTACTGTTTATCGGGATCTTTCTCTCTGCGACAACCATCGAGGTTTTGTGGATGGGCTGGCCGCAGGACCAGGTTATGCAGCTGGTGAAGGCTTTCAAGGACGAGAATCCAACGGTCGAAGTGGACATTCAACTTGTTCCGTTCGGGCAGCTGTTCCAGACTCTCGAAGTTAGACTCGCCGCGGGCGACGGGACGCCCGATGTCTATATCGTTGACGGTCCTAACACAGCGTCTTACGCGGCCAGAGGTTACTTGCTGGCCCTGGACGATTATTTCACGGATGAAGAGATGGATGACTGGTTTAGCGCATCGATCGAAGAGGGGAGCTACGACGGCAAGTTTTATTCGGTGCCGTACGGCACGTCTTCTGCCGGGATTTTTTACAACAAGGCCATTTTCGAGGAGTACGGAATTCCCTTTCCACCCGAAGGGATCGACGAGAGATTGACATGGGACGAGGTTGTCGAAATCGCCAGAGCCCTCACCAAAGACACGAACAACGACGGTATAACCGACATCTGGGGTCTGGTGATCGAGCAGATAGACAGACCCTATCTGATATTCCCGATCGTGCAATCGCTGGGAGCCCGGGCGCTCTCGAGCGACGGATTCGTCTCGCAGGGATATATCAACTCCAAAGAGTTCATAGAAGGCACGACTTTCTACTGGAAACTCTTCAACGAGTGGAAGATAAGCCCACAGGGCGTTCCTGATTCGGCCATCGCCAGGGAGTATTTCGGCACCGGCAAGGCGGCCATGATGCTGGGCAACGAATGGAATATACGCAGGATGTCCCAGTATCCCTCGGTCGAATTCGGCCTGACGCCCTTCCCTTATTTCGAAGGAGGAGCGATCGTCACTCCCACCGGAAGCTGGCATGTGGGAATAAACTCGAAAACCAGGAAGCTCGACGAAGCTCTGAAGTTCACCAAGTTCATTACCGGAAAAGAAGCCGTCATAACCTGGCACATGCTGAACGGCATCGCCCCGGCCAGGTACGATGTCTATGAGGCCCTGCCCGAGGTCTTCGGAAATCCGATGTGGCAGACCTTTCTGTATGAGATGGAACACACCGCCGTGGCCAGACCCGTAACGCCCGGCTACTCGCAGTACGAATTGATGCTCAGAGAGGCTTTCAACTCGATTCACTACGGCGCCGATCCCAAGAAGACCCTGGACGATGCCGCAATCAGGATCGATAGAGAACTGAGAAGATACAAGTGATCGAACGGGATCGTATTTGAATTCATTCTGGATGGTGCGGAAGTGTTCAGGAATGGCAGAGTTGCATGGCTTTTTATATTACCCGCGCTGGCATTTCTTTTGTTGTTCAAGATCTGGCCGATAGGCGTCTCTTTCATCGAGAGTCTGACGACGACCAGTTTCAGAGGAACAAAGTCTTTTGTGGGGTTTGAAAATTACTCGTATCTATTCAGGTACGATCCCGTTTTCTGGAATTCCTTCTGGGTAACTCTCCTGTATTCGGCGATAGTCAACCCGCTGATAGTCCTGAGTTCCTTGCTCATGGCCCTGTTGCTCAACGGGTCGTATTTCTTCACAAAGTTTTTTAGAACGGTCTTCTTTCTGCCCACGGCGATCTCGTACGCGGTGGTCGCTGTTATCTGGTCAATCGTGCTCGATCCTTACTACGGACTGGCGAACAGTTTTTTAACCTCTTTCGGTCTTAAGCCGCAGCCTTTTTTCGCCTCCCCCGATCAGGCGCTGTGGGGATTGATAATGCTGAACGTTTGGAGAAGTTCGGGATACTGGATGATGTACTTCCTGACCGGCCTGCAGAACATTCCGGAAAGTCTCTACGAGGCGGCCGAGATGGACGGCGCATCGACCCTCCAGAAGACTCTGAAGATAACCCTGCCGCTCTTGACACGAACTATGTCTTTCGTTCTGGTGGCCAACACGGCCTTCAAT
>MPOY01000322.1 GCA_001896715.1 Methanoculleus sp. EBM-46 | reverse complement strand
GTGTAGTTGCCGCGCCCTTCGATGACCCTGTGGACATCCCGCATGTGGGTGCAGCACCTGCCGCACTGGCAGCACTTACCGGCTATGGCGACCCTCTCCTCCGGGCGACTGGGATCTTCATCGTCCGGTACTCTTCGCCGTAATCGTATAATATCTGCCGGAAGTCCGCCCGGGCGTTGACAGGTCGCCGGATCTCGGCCACCGGTATGTCGATGTCGCCCATGGCGCAGGGGAACCGCGATAAGCCGGGGGAGGCACGACCCCGGCGCGGAACGAGGGATGCCCGGCGCCTTCTCCGTTTGTGTCGAAGGACCGGGTATATGCACCGCCATAGGCCGGCGACTGGCTCATGGATGGACATGAAAGCCGGCGATGATCGATCCCGTGCCGGGAATAACGGCCTGATCGGGCGGATGCTCCCCATGTCCGGAGAACGGTTCTCACGTTCGCGATGAGGCACTTATATATGGATGGCGGGGATACAGGTGCGCTCCCTCGATGCGAGTGGCCCGGGGGTGCAGGCGAATGAGTTGTGGTTATGCAGTATGGTTCCGGATATCGCGATCAGCTGTAGCCACCGAGCCCTTCGCCCGGGAATATGCCGGAAAGACCCGGGATGGTGATGCGTATGAAGAAAACAGATCGTTATAGTGCACATGAAGAGAAGCGGGCGCCGTTCGGCCGCATCCTTCTGTGCAGTCTGATCGCCTGTATGCTGCTTCTGACAATACCTGTCGGGGCGGCGGAGGCTGTTTCGTTCCCGGATACCGACCTTGAAGCTGCGGTGCGCGATGCGCTGGATAAGCCCCGGGGAGATATTACGACCGATGACATGGCCGGGCTTGGTGCTCTCGATGCAGAGGATAAAGGAATCAGCGATCTATCGGGACTTGAGCATGCGGTCAACCTGCGTGGCCTCGACCTTGACTCAAACGAGATCAGCGACCTCGGTCCCCTTGCCGGCCTGACGGACCTGCAGGATCTCGATCTCGATTCGAACGAGATCAGCGATCTCAGCCCCCTTGTCAACCTGACAGACCTGCGGAATCTTGAGCTCGATTCAAACGAGATC
>MPOY01000116.1 GCA_001896715.1 Methanoculleus sp. EBM-46 | reverse complement strand
TAATCGGTACGGGTTGTGGGAGCAAGAGCCCGGAGTTGGATTCTGAGACACGAATCCAGGCCCTACGGGGCGCAGCAGGCGCGAAAACTTTACAATGCGGGCAACCGTGATAAGGGAACCTCGAGTGCCTGTACATGCAGGCTGTTCGGGTGTCTAAAACACACCTGAAGAAAGGGCCGGGCAAGACCGGTGCCAGCCGCCGCGGTAATACCGGCGGCTCGAGTGGTGGCCACTTTTATTGGGCTTAAAGCGTTCGTAGCTGGGTTGTTAAGTCTCTTGGGAAATCTGACGGCTCAACCGTCAGGCGTCTAAGGGATACTGGCAATCTTGGAACCGGGAGAGGTGAGGGGTACTTCGGGGGTAGGAGTGAAATCCTGTAATCCTCGAGGGACCACCTGTGGCGAAGGCGCCTCACCAGAACGGCTTCGACAGTGAGGGACGAAAGCTGGGGGAGCAAACCGGATTAGATACCCGGGTAGTCCCAGCCGTAAACGATGCGCGTTAGGTGTATCGGTGACCACGAGTCACCGAGGTGCCGAAGGGAAACCGTGAAACGTGCCGCCTGGGAAGTACGGTCGCAAGGCTGAAACTTAAAGGAATTGGCGGGGGAGCACCACAACGGGTGGAGCCTGCGGTTTAATTGGACTCAACGCCGGGAAGCTCACCGGATAAGACAGCTGAATGATTGCCGGGCTGAAGACTCTGCATGACTAGCTGAGAGGAGGTGCATGGCCGTCGTCAGTTCGTACTGTGAAGCATCCTGTTAAGTCAGGCAACGAGCGAGACCCACGCCAACAGTTGCCAGCATGGTCTCCGGACTGATGGGGACACTGTTGGGACCGCCTCTGCTAAAGAGGAGGAAGGAATGGGCAACGGTAGGTCAGCATGCCCCGAATTATCCGGGCTACACGCGGGCTACAATGGGCAGGACAATGGGTATCGACACCGAAAGGTGAAGGCAATCTCCTAAACCTGTCCTTAGTTCGGATTGTGGGCTGTAACTCGCCCACATGAAGCTGGAATCCGTAGTAATCGCGTTTCAAAATAACGCGGTGAATGTGTCCCTGCTCCTTGCACACACCGCCCGTCAAACCACCCGAGTGGGGTTTGGATGAGGCTGCGGTCGTTGCCGTAGTCGAATCTAGGTTCCGCAAGGGGGGTTAAGTCGTAACAAGGTAGCCGTAGGGGAATCTGCGGCTGGATCACCTCCTAATGAAATTCGCTTGGGATGCGGTTGCTGGACAAAACGTAAAATTGCCGATGTCAACAGGTAACTCGGGCTCATAGCTCAGTTGGAAGAGCGCCGCCTTTGCGAGGCGGAGGCCGGGGGTTCAAATCCCCCTGAGTCCACTGGGCAGGAAGCATCCCTTCCTGCCTTCAATGCACCCGGAGATGAGAGTCACCGGGGAAGGGCTGAAGGTCTTTGACCTGAAGAAGCCGTGTAAAGGTGCGTGATTCTGGACGTTAAATGAGTTCAGCGGAACGGCGATATGCCTATCAGTGGATGGCTCGGTTCGAGTGCCGAAGAAGGGCGTGCCAAGCTGCGATAAGCTCCGGGAAGACGCATGGAGTCTACGATCCGGAGATACCCTAATGGGACATCCCAACACTTCGGTGTTGATCCGTAAGGATCGGGAACCCCCCGAATTGAAACATCTTAGTAGGGGGAGGAAGAGAAATCAACCGAGATGTCGTTAGTAGAGGCGATCGAACACGACAGAGTTCAAACTGAATCCCCTCACGGGGAGATGTGGTGTAGTAAGCCTACCGTCCGGATATCAAGGTCAAACGGAAGTCCTCTGGAACGTGGCACCAAAGAGGGTGATAGTCCCGTACGTATAAGCCGAGATATCCTGGTAGAGTCTTGAGTACCGCGGGTCGGAATTCTCGCGGGAATCTGGGGGTCATCAACCTCCAAAGCTAAATACTACTCGAAACCGATAGCGTATTAGTAGCGTGAGCGAAGGCTGAAAAGTAACCCTTGAAAGGTGGTTAAAAGCGCCTGAAACTGATAGGTGATGGTGAGTTACGGCGCGAAAGGATCTTCCGCGTGAAGGAACCCGTCGCGAGGCGGTAGTACGGGCGTGGTTGCCGGTGTCGTAACGTACGTTTTGAAGAACGGGCCAGAGAGTTTATTCTGCAGGCGAAGGTTAACCCAAAAGGGGAGCCG
>MPOY01000171.1 GCA_001896715.1 Methanoculleus sp. EBM-46 | reverse complement strand
GGCTCGGTATGTACTTCTGCTCCGCGGTCATCCCGGAGAGGATATCCGAGGCCAGGTCGTCACGGTATGCAGAGATGAGGTAGTTCCGAAGCTCGCTCCGTACGGAAGGAGTGCTCAGGCGACCCGTCATGCCCGACACCGATCTCGATTATGGCATATATATTGCCCGCTCCCCCGATGGCGCGGAGATCTCCGGTCACCGGCAGGCGACGAACCGGATGATCTCCCCCGGACCGTGCAGGAGATCGCGGAAGGCCTCGAGTGCCCGGTCGATATCCTCATCCGTCGTGTGAGCGCCGAGCGTCATCCGGATCGAGCAGTGGGCATCCTCTGCCGAAAGGCCCATCGCCAGGAGGACGTGGGACGGCGCCGGAGAGCCCGAGTGGCAGGCTGAGCCCGAGGAGAGGGAGATACCCCGCCGGTCGAGGGCGAGGACTATCGATTCGCCGCGGTAGCCGGGGAGCACCATATTGAGCGTATTTGCGAGCCGTTCGGTCGGATGGCCGTTCAGCCGGGCCCCGAGAACCGTCTCCCGGATCCCGGCCTCCAGCCGGTCCCGCAGGTGCCGGACGGCATCCATACGACCGATGTGCTGCTCCGCGATCTCCGCGGCCCTCCCGAGCCCCACGATCCCGGCAACGTTCTCCGTCCCGGCCCGGAACCGGCCCTCCTGTTCGCCGCCGTGGACGAGCGGGGCTATGCGGACCCCCTTCTTCATGTAGAGCGCTCCGACGCCCTTCGGGCCGTATATCTTGTGCCCGGAGAGGGTCAGGAAGTCCACGTCGAGGTCGACCGCATCCACCGGCATCTTCCCGATCGCCTGGGTCGCGTCGGTGTGGAAGAGGGCGCCGTGGTCGTGGGCTATCCGCACCAGTTCCCGGACGGGCTGGATCGTCCCGGTCTCGTTGTTCGCCACCATGACGGAGACGAGGAGAGTCTCCGGGCCGATCAGGCCCTCGAGATCGGCCGGGTCGACCCGGCCGGAGCGATCCACCGGCAGGAACGTGACGCGAAACCCGAACTGCTCAAGCCACCGGCAGGGCTCGATGACCGCGGAGTGCTCGGTCGGGGAGGTGATGATCTCCCTTTTTGTCCCATCCCGGCCGGCAAAGGCAAGGCCCTTGATCACCGTGTTGTTCGCCTCGGTGCAGGAGCCGGTGAAGGTGATCCGCCGGGCGGTGCAGTTGAGCAGGCGGGCAAGGCTCCGCCGGGCGGACTCGACGGCGACCTTCGCGTCTCTCCCCTCCCGGTATATGCTCGAGGGGTTGCCCGGG
>MPOY01000413.1 GCA_001896715.1 Methanoculleus sp. EBM-46 | reverse complement strand
TGAGGATTTATGATTTCGAAATCCACTTTGTCGAAAAACGATGGGAAAAAGTGAAGACGGCCCTGTCGAAAGCTTTCATTCGTCAGTCTCTCATTTCCGAAGATTCGAGTGATTTGCTCATCATCTTCCTTCATGCCTTCATGCCAGAGCGCTGAGCGGAGGCAGCCTTTCCAGGTGGATCCGGAAATGTAAGGGCAGCCGAGAGCCTTTTCTCGCTTTACGGAGTTTTCGATAATCGTGAAATTCTCATCATCCTTGGAAATGTAGGGTTTTTCAAGAGTAAAATCAAATTCGATAATGAATGAGTAGGGAGGGAGAATATCCATGGCTGTCGCATCGACTTTATGAAATGTTTCATCAGCGAAAGAGCTTCCGCAGTTCGCACTTTTCCTTCTCTTCGCATAAACCTGTTTTACGTAGTTTTCTCCATCAGAATATCCTAAAGCTTCGAGGTATTTGAAAGTAATCAAGAGTTCTGAGTCGTTTAGTTTTCTAAGAATTTCCGCAATCACATTCTCTTCTGATTTGTCTTTCTGGAGTTTATCCTTGAGTTGGTTTATGATGCTTTCTTCCTTGATTTTAGAGAGGGTGCTGGAATTACAGTCGAGAATCAATTTGTGTCACCTCACTTAACATTTCATCAAAAGAGAAAATCTCTCTATCGTTATTAGTCTCATAATCTCTTTCAATTGCTTCGCAAACAATTTCCGAAACAGCTCTTGCTGTGAATCCCCAAATGCGCAACTTATATTTCTCATTTTTCTGGTCCTCTTTGTAGAAACTGCTAACAAAGACTTTACTGGCCCATTTATCTCCTTTTGTCCCTCCAAAGATCTCTGCTGTGGCTTTTTTTGATCCGCATTTTTCAAGGTATTCTTTTCGCAACATATATCTCACTTCAAAAGACATCGGAATATACACATCCTTACCTTTCTTGCCCAGATACTCCAGGTTCGCTGGTGGTAGAGACTTTCCAACTTCTGTTTCGATTTTCCAGTAGTTCTTCAGCGAAAAGCCTTTCTTATCATCACTTCTTTTGATAAAGCAATTTTCCTTAAGGAATCTGTTGATCATCCGAAGTGATTCTTTTGTTTCTTCCGTATGATCAGCGAGTTCAAAGAGGCCGTAACCGAATTGAGGCTTAGCCCCAAGAGAACCAAAGTTGCTCATAATTGAAAGGACAGCCTTAAGCTGCTCTACAATTTGATGTCTATCGCACCTTGGAAGAACTTTAAGCTCAAGCGAACCGAAGTAGTTCATATCATAACGGTTCTTCTCAAAGACCTTGCTTAACCAGCTCTTGTTGATGCTGTTGGTTGTAGCCTGTGAAAAGGGTTCATTACCTTTAATTGTATGTTTGCCATCGATCGTTACAGGCAAATTGAACATTCTCTTCCAACCTGTAGTTCCAAACAGATAGCAGGCGGGACAAAGCTTCGAAATCCTTTCTTCACCGTCTTTTTCTTTGCCGGATAGTTTGCAGCGATTGTCAGAAATCGGATCGCAAACGTAATAGCCGAGCCCTCTAGCAATGACTTCATACCACCACCTGATGCTTCCGATAATTCCAGTTTCGTGGATTCTGTCCATCTTTCCATCTGTCCCACCGGTCCATAGCGGTGTCAGGGTTTTAATTCTAAATGTGATTGGTTCATTCCCCACTTTTAGCACCTCTCTTTTCAGATAATTCCATCGTCGGCTACTTGCTTTTTGTCTATCCCCAATATTTCGA
>MPOY01000126.1 GCA_001896715.1 Methanoculleus sp. EBM-46 | reverse complement strand
CTGATATTTCCTCAGGTATTGGACAAGTTTCCTTATGGTTCCTCTGAAATCTTTGGCCTTCTCGCCTCCGCGCATCATGCCCGGGCCCATCGGGCCGCCACCGCGATTTTGAGGACTTCTTTCGCTTTCTCTGTTCTGCCTGCTCATGCTAATTCCGCCTCTGAGAGCTGTGACAGCGCGATTTCCCTGTATGTCTGACAGCTTGCCATGAGTTCGTGGTGTTTGCCGATTCCAACCAGATTGCCCTCGTCAAGGACGAGTATCTGATCGGCGTTCTTTATCGTCGCTATTCTCTGGCCAACTATTATCATTGTGCAATCACCCGTTTCTTCTTTTAGTTTTCTTCTCAGCGCTGCATCGGTTTTGAAATCGAGAGCCGAAAAGCTGTCATCAAAGAGAAGTATTTTCGGTTTCTTCAAAAGCGCTCTGGCTATGGAAAGTCTCTGTTTCTGTCCACCAGATACGTTTGTTCCGCCCTGAGAGATAGGAGAGTTGTATCCTCCTTCTTTTGTGGTTATAAACTCAAGTGCCTGGGCAATTTTAGCAGCCCTCTCGACTTCTTCCTCGGAAGCCGTCTCGTCAGCGTATTTCAAGTTCGACTCTATCGTTCCACTGAAGAGGATGCCCTTCTGGGGAACATAGCCTATCTTCTCTCTCAGATCGTGCTGATTCACTTCCCGGATATCTATTCCGTCAACCAGGACCTGACCACCGCAGACATCGTAGAACCTCGGTATCATGTTCAATAGTGTCGATTTTCCCGAACCTGTGGAACCGATGATTGCCGTTGTTTGTCCCGGGAGTGCCGTGAAGCTTATGTTGTTCAGGATGTTTTTTTCAGCTCCGGGAAAGCGGTAGCAGACATTCTTGAACTGCACGATTCCTTTGAAATTCTTTCCGAACTTCTTTGGGTTCTTTGGGTCTTTTATCTGCGGATCGACTTCAAGTATTTCGGAGACTCTGGCTCCCGAAACGGAGGCTCTCGGGATCATTATAAACATCATGGTCAACATGAGGAAGGCGAAGATGATCAACATTGCGTACTGAATGTAGGCCATCATGTCTCCTACCTGCATGGTTGAGGCCTCTATCTGGTGGGCCCCCACCCAGACTATGAGGAGCATAGTTCCATTCATGACAAACATTATCGCCGGCATCAGAAAAACCATTACCCGATTTACGAAGAGCTCCGTCTTTGTGACATCCCTGTTTGCGGCGTCGAATCTCTCTTCTTCAAACTTCTGGGTGTTGAAGGCTCTGACGACCATTAAACCGGACAGGTGTTCCCTTATGACCAGATTCAGTCTGTCTATGAGTTTTTGTATCTTCTTGAATTTCGGCAGAGCTATGGCGAATACGATACCCACCATGCCGAGCAATATAATAACGG
>MPOY01000185.1 GCA_001896715.1 Methanoculleus sp. EBM-46 | reverse complement strand
CGGCCGCCGCGAGAGGCCGAACACCCGCGGCACGGGTGGCCGATCCGCATGATTTATGCTAATCCCCCTCAATATGTTTGGATATGGCCGATGGCTTCATTCCTGAGATTGTCATCTCAAACCAGCTCGATAAATCAAAGGCCGAGATCTTCTCCTTCATCGAGTCCAACGCCGAAGCCATCGACGAGAACTTCCCCTCATTCTTTGGAAGAGTCGTCACGATCCTGGACCGTGCCGGGGTCCCCATCCCCGATGCGGCGCATGACGAGTTCATCGACGCTATCGCATACCGGGTCTTTGATGTCAGCAAACGGGCGGGAGACGTGAAGTTCGTCAACCGTGTCTGCGAGATCGCCTGCGGCATGAAACGGAAGAAAGAGCGGAAGGCCGGCGTCCACCTTGCAGCCGCCGTCAAGCTGATGAAGATCGGGATGCCGCTTACGGCGGCGGCCTACCTCCAGCCGTACAGGAGGCACGACGCCGTGGTGGGGTGCTGGCACGCCTACTGCTACTATACCCTCTACAAGGAAGGGTCGGCCGAACCCGGCTACTCGGCCGCGGAGCGATGGAACTACTTAAAGCTCGCACGCCAGCACCTCGACGAACTCGGGCAGCTCCGGCCGGGGCTCTGGCGGCTGGTCAGGGGAGAGCTCGAGCAGGACCGGTGGCTCGCCGAACCGTTCTGGATGATGATCTTCCTTGCGACCGAGTGGATGCCGGATAACCGCTGGTTCCTGGAGATCGGGCTTTCACGGGCAAAACAGGAGAACAACAGCGTGGCGCTGGTGAAACTGCTCCAGATCGGCCTCGTCCGGTTCCCGGGCGACATGCTCTTCTACCGAGAGGCCTACAACCTCAAGTTCGACCAGGGCGACCTTGCAGATGCCCTTGGCCTCATCAGCGACATGCTCCAGCGGTTCCCCGACGACCTCGAGCCCGTCTACTACGGTCTCCGAACCACCCTCTACCTCCCCCGGGAGGGGGAGTTCAACGGGTTTAGGACGCTTGCGGAAGAGAAGAAGATGCCGGGCCACGTCCTCTGTCTCATCGATTACGTCTACGCCTTTCTCCGGGGAAGGAAGGAGCAGGCGAACCTCTGCCTCGACGAGTTCCGCCGGAAGTATCCTTCGCTGAGTTACTACTCCGACCTGCTCCGGTTTGCCACCACCGCCGATCTCCCTGCCCGCCCGGAGGGCATCAACCAGGCAATCTTCTCATCGGTCGACCAGTTCTGCAAGAAGATGCTCAAGATCGGCGATACATGAGAGCAGAACGCCCGCTGTTGCCCCGGGGTGAAGACTGATGAACCTTCACCCCAAACCAGTCTGGTGACACCCCATGGCATACCGTTACCTCTTCGGTCCGGTCCCCTCCCGGCGCCTGGGCCGGTCGCTCGGGATCGACCTGGTGCCGCAGAAGACCTGCACGTTTGACTGCGCCTACTGCGAGTGCGGGAGAACGACCGTCCTCACCCTTGAACGGCGCGAGTACGTCCCGACGGATCGGGTCATCGCGGAGCTCGACGACTGCCTTGCAAAGGCGCCGGATATCGACTACGTCACGTTCGCCGGCTCCGGGGAACCGACGCTTCACTCCGGGATCGGCGATATCATATCGTTCATCAAAGACCGTTATCCCCGCTACCGCGTTGCGGTCCTGACCAACGGCGCGCTTTTTGTGGACCCCGACGTTCGGGCCGCCCTCATGCGGGCGGACCTTGTCGTGCCGTCGCTCGATGCGGTCTCGGAAGATATCTTTCGCGATATCAACCGCCCCTCCCCCGGCATCACCGCCGGGCAGGTCGTCGCGGGTCTCGTCGCCTTCTCCCGGGAGTTTCCGGGCGTCATCTGGCTTGAGGTCTTCATCGTCCCGGGCAAGAACGATACGGATGAGGAGCTCCTCCGCCTGAGGGACGCCGTCGCCGTCATCGCGCCAGACCGCGTCCAGGTGAACACGCTCGACCGGCCCGGCACCGATATCAGGGTCCGGCGGGCGTCGCCCCGGACCCTTGAGCGGGCCAGGACGATCATCGGCGGGAACGCGGAGGTGATCGGGGCGGCATCGTGCGAACCGGCAACGGCGCCGGAGATGCGCGACGTCGCCGATATGCTGCTCGCCACGCTCCGGCGCCGCCCCTGCACCGT
>MPOY01000267.1 GCA_001896715.1 Methanoculleus sp. EBM-46 | reverse complement strand
TTACTTGTACAGATAGAGAGATGCGTCTCTCACTTAGTACTAAATTACAGCAGAAAACACACACAGTCCCCGGCACCGGTGCCGGGATGGGTGCGGGTGCGTGTGTGTGCGAGATCCGGAATGCTGGAAGTGATCCCACGATACGGCAGCCCGGGGGATGAAACCCGGATAGGGCGTTAGAACATCGTCCGTTAAGTTGTATCGCCGGCTGCAACGCGCTGTAAACAGGTGCGAAACTGGGGTCCGTGCTGCAAGAGCCCCAGTCGGGGTGCTCGACCGCCGAATGTTTGAACGGGTGAAGGTGGAGATTGGCTGGTGTGATGTCTGCGGGATGGGGAAGGCGGTCTATCGCTCGCGGGAGGCGCAGGCGAAGGTGTGGGAGGAACGACTTCCCCGGGGAGAGAAGTTCGAGCACCGAAAGGTCGCGAGGTGCGACGATCCGCAGAACGACATTCCAAGGGAATGCGATGGTTCTTAGAAACAGAGGACGAGCACCGCCAGGTGCGAACGAAGTTCGAGAAACCTACGGGGTTTCGAGAATCGGAGCATGAGCGCCGTTAGGTGCAAGAGGTGCTACGCAAGGTTGGTGCGGGAGCGAGATAAGTGAATGAGGCGATCTGTGCATCAGCGAACACCGCTTCATCGTCAAATTCTCTTCTCCGCCGCAATTCTCCTTGAACCGATGTGAACCGGCTCACAACCGGCCGCAAAGATTTCACAACCCTTATTTACACACCTGGTTTTATTAACTAATGAATAGGGCTGGTTATTTACCTATTCTTCCCCGCGTGGAGAAATAATATGGACTTAAACGAATTACGGACGCGGAAAGAGAAGATAGATGTCTACCTTGCCGAGCAGGGCTGGGATGTCACGAACCGCGCCTCCGTCATTCTCGAAGTCGATACCAAACAGTCCGACTTTCTCGCACGCTCCTACAAGACCGTAGCCGAGACGCTGAAGAACGACCTGGAGAGCAAGTACGTCGACTACCTCCTGCTTGACAGTCTCGGCGCCCCGCTCGCCATCGTCGAGGCCAAACGCACCTCAAAAGACCCGCTCATCGGGCAGAAGCAGGCTGAGCAGTACGCCGACGATATTACACGGCAGACCGGGAGGGACGTCTTCATCTTCCTCTCGAACGGCTACGAGATATGGTTCTGGGACCGGGAGCGCTACCCGCTCCGGCTGGTGAAGGGCTTCTACGCACAGAAAGACCTTGAGCGGCTCCGCTTCCAGATCCAGAAGATCGATCCCACAAAACCAATCGAGATCAATACCCGTATCGTCGACCGCTCAAAGAGCATCGAGAACGTCAAGCGTGTGCTTGAGCATATCCACAAAGGCCACCGCAAAGGGCTGATCGTCATGGCGACCGGCACAGGGAAGACCCGCGTGGCAATGGCGATCATCGATGCACTCCTGCGGGAGAACCGGGCGCAGAAGGTGCTCTTCCTCGCCGACCGGAAGGCGCTCCGCGATCAGGCGTGGAATAAGGGCTTCCTGGAATTCTTCCCTCACGAAGCGAAGGACAAGATCCTGCAGGGCAGGTACAACAAGGAGAAGCGGCTCTATGTCTCCACGATCCAGACGTTTCAGGAGATCTACACGCAGAAGGACGAGCACGGGCGGTATCTCATCTCTCCAGGCGAGTTCGACCTGATCTTCTCCGACGAGGCGCACCGGAGCATCTACAACAAGTGGCGGGACGTCTTCACCTACCTGGACGCCATGCAGATCGGGCTGACGGCGACACCCGCCGAGCTGGTCGACCGGGACAC
>MPOY01000155.1 GCA_001896715.1 Methanoculleus sp. EBM-46 | reverse complement strand
GTCCTGACCGACAACCCCGGTGAACTCAAGGCGATGTACATCATGGGCGAGAACCCGATGCTCTCCGACCCGGACCTCAACCACGTCCGGCATGCCCTCGAGAGCGTGGAGTTCCTGGTCGTCCAGGATATCTTCCTGACCGAGACCGCCGAACTTGCCGATGTCATTCTCCCTGCCACCTGCTACGCGGAGAAGGAGGGTACTCAGACATCCACCGAGCGGCGTGTCCAGATGTGGCGGAAGGCCCAGGATCCGCCGGGCGAGGCGAAGGTCGACTGGCAGATCCTCTGCGAGGTGGCAGCCGCCATGGGCTACGCAGAACAGTTCCCCTACCATAGTGCTGAGGAGATCTTCAACGAGGTCGCCGCCCTCACGCCATCCTACCACGGCATGACCTACGAGCGGCTGAACAAGCCCGAAGCACTCCACTGGCCCTGCCCGACCCTGGAACACCCCGGCACGCCCATCCTGCACATCGGCAAGTGTTCCCACCCCGACGGTATGGGCGTGATGCACGCCATCGAGTGGAAACCGCCGGCGGAAGTCCCCGACGCGGAGTACCCCTACATCCTTACCACCGGGCGCTGTATCTGGCACTGGCACACCGGGTCCATGACCCGCCGCTCTGAGACCCTCGACACCGAGGTTCCGACGGGCTGGATCGAGATCAACACCGAAGATGCAAAAGAACTCGGCATCCAGGACAAGGAGATGGTCCGCGCGATGACCCGCCGTGGATCCGTCGATGCGCCCGCGAAGGTGACCGACGAGATCAAGAAGGGCGTCATGTTCATGCCGTTCCACTTCGCCGAATGCGCGGCAAACGTCCTGACCCACAACGCCCTCGACCCGATCGCAAAGATCCCCGAGTTCAAGGCCTGTGCCGTGAAGGTCGAGAAGATCACGGAGGCCTGAAGATGGCAGCGAAAGGAGATACATACTACGCATGGGCAGCCGACGCCGCCTGCCAGGAGAGGGGCGAGTGCGGCGGAGCGGTCACCGCTCTGCTGACGCACGCGCTCAAGTCCGGCATGGTGGACGCTGTCTTTGCAGTCAAGAAAGGTTCGGATATCTACGATGCGGTTCCGACCCTCATCACCGACCCCGCCGAGGTCGCAGAAACAGCAGGTTCGCTCCACTGTGGAACGCTTCTGCTCTCGAAGCTGATCAAGAAATACCTGGAGGGCGCCGAGAACATGCGGATCGCCATGCCGGTAAAGGGCTGCGATGCGATGGGGCTCTATGAGCTTGCGAAGCGCAACCAGGTCAACCTGGACAATATATTGATGATCGGCCTCAACTGCGGTGGCTCGGTCAGCCCGGTCCTGGCCCGCAAGATGATCCGCGAGAAGTTCGGTGTCGACCCCGACGACGTCGTCAAGGAAGAGATCGATAAGGGTCAGTTCATCATCGTGACGAAGGACGGCCAGCACAAGGGCATATCGATGGACGAACTCGAGGACGAGGGTTACGGCCGCCGTTCGAACTGCCGCCGCTGCAAGATGAAGGTTCCGCGCCAGGCCGACCTCGCCTGCGGGAACTGGGGTGTCATCGGTGACAAAGCCGGGAAGGCGACGTTCATCGAGGTCTGCTCCGAGAAGGGTGCAAACCTCCTCGATGCGGCTGTCGCTGCCGGCGCCGTCAAGACCGATGCCGCGAACCCGAAGGGTGTCGAGATCCGCGGCAAGGTCGAGAACGCGATGCTGAAGCTCGGCGATAAGTGGCGGAAGAAGGACTTCGAGAGCCTCGGTGAGGGGAAGGACCGCCTGAAGAAGATCATGAACGACACGTCCCGGTGCATCAAGTGCTACGCCTGCATCGAGAACTGCCCGATCTGCTACTGCGTCGAGTGCAGCACGAGGAAGCCCTACCTGGTCACGCCCGGTCAGGTTCCGCCGCCGTTCATGTTCCACCTGATCCGGTACGCCCACATATCCGACTCATGCATCAACTGCGGCCAGTGCGAAGAGAACTGCGCGATGGATATACCGAACGCGCTCTTCATGCACGCCCTGCAGGTCGATCTTGAGGAGATGTTCGGCCACGTCCCGGGTGTGGATATGGAACTCCCGGTCCTCGCACTCGTCGAGGAGAGGACGGAGAGGAAGCGTCTCTCCGACACCGGCAGCGACCAGATCTTCGACATCTTCAAGTAAGGGGAGTTTTCCCCTCTATTTTTTTGACATCCGTGGTGGGCGGTTCATCGCGTGTGATCTGCTCGTCTTCGCGGCAACACAAACGATTCTATACGATTCATCGCCGGGCATCGTCATACCTCCCGGGTGTTAGACCCGACTCCAGCGCCCGGGGTGAGAGGCCGTACCTCTCTATCTTGTGTGAGTGAAAAAAGAAAGGAT
>MPOY01000626.1 GCA_001896715.1 Methanoculleus sp. EBM-46 | reverse complement strand
CTCGGCGGCGACGTCGCGTTCACCGGGCAACCGGGGTTCCCGCCCATCCGGGTCTCCGGCAGCCTCCGGGGCGGAAAGGCTGCGATCGACGGGAGCGTGAGCAGCCAGTTCGTCTCGTCCGTCCTGATGGCGGCCCCGTACGCGGATGAGGACGTGGAGCTTACGCTCCCGGCAACGGTGGCCTCGCGGTCCTACCTCGACGTGACCGCGGACGTGATGCTCCGGTTCGGCGCCCGGTTCGATCGGCGGGGCTACGAGTGGTTCCGGGTGGAGAGCGGCGCGCCCTACCGGGGGAGGGACTACCAGATCGAGGGCGACTACTCGTCGGCCTCCTACTTCTTCGCGATCGCGGCCGTCTGCGGCGGGAAGGTCACGGTCAGGGGGTTAAACCCGGCGTCGGTCCAGGGCGACCGGCGGTTCCTCGATGCCCTCGAGGCGATGGGCTGCCGGGTGGCGGCGGCCGGGGATGCGGTGACGGTGGAGCAGACGGGCGACCTCCGGGGCATCGATATCGATATGTCGTCGTCCCCCGACACCGTCCAGACGCTCGCGGCGGTGGCGGCAGTGGCCGCGTCGCCGACGACGATCACCGGGATCGCGCACCTGCAGTACAAGGAGAGCGACCGCGTCGGGGTGACGGCGGATGCCCTCCGGAGGATGGGCGCGGGCATCACGGTCACGGATGACTCACTCACGATCACGCCCGCTCCCCTCCACGGCGTCCTCGTCGACCCGCACGACGATCACCGGACGGCCATGGCGTTTACCGTGCTCGGGCTCGCGGTCGGGGGGATGGCGATCCGTGACCCTGGGTGCGTGGAGAAGTCGTTCCCCGGGTTCTGGGAGGCGCTCTACGGGCAGGGGCTGCTATGAAGATCGTCCTCGTCGGTTTCCGGGGGACCGGAAAGACGTCGATCGGGCGGATTCTCGCCGAACGGCTCGCGCTGCCGTTCTTCGATACCGACGCCCTGATCGAGCGCCGGGCGGGGGTCTCGATCCCGGATATATTCGGGCGGCACGGTGAGGCACACTTCCGGGCCCTCGAGCGGGAGGTGGTCGCGTCGCTCCGGGACGCGGAGGGCATCATCAGCACCGGCGGCGGGG
>MPOY01000122.1 GCA_001896715.1 Methanoculleus sp. EBM-46 | reverse complement strand
GTCCAGAACCATTTTGTTGTCTGGATAAGGATATGGACCGCTACGTTGATAATAGTCATCGAACCTCTTCTCTCTTGA
The DNA here is from genome assembly GCA_001896715.1 of Methanoculleus sp. EBM-46. GTDB lineage: Archaea > Halobacteriota > Methanomicrobia > Methanomicrobiales > Methanoculleaceae > Methanoculleus. The sequence goes on along the minus strand of MPOY01000122.1, from coordinate 1,723 downwards.
AGGAGAAGAGGGGTTTCCTACGCCTACATATACGTAGCAATCATCCCTGACCGGGTGTGATATCTTGAAAACGGCTATCGCTCTGGGTTCATAGTTGTCTTTCGGATCGACTACAAAGCACAGAACCTTATTCTGTTTCATGGCTTCATAGGTTATATACAGAAAACCGTCAGGGACGTTTTCCCATCCGCCTATCCCCCATGAGTTAGCCACTTTGAAGGCTCCAGTTTCAACCTCTTCCTCAAAGTTAGCCACCAGTGTTCTGTCGCTCCTGGCAGTGAACGAGTAATTTGAGTTGGTGCTGACCTGGATCCCCGCTTCGGTCCAGTTCACGAATCTGTAGTCGCGGTTGGCGAGGGCCGTGAGATTAACCGTCTCGCCGTGGTTGTAAATTCCGCCCCCTGTTACCGTCCCTCCGGCTTCGGGATTTGCAGATATCGCTATCGTGTACTGGATGGTTGAGAAGGTGGCAGTGACGTTTCTATCCGCGTTCATCGTGATGTTGACGGGGTTCGTTGAACCAGACAGATCTCCGCTCCAGCCTTTGAAATTCCAGTTTGTTGCAGGGCTGGCGGTCAGCCGAACGATCTCTCCGTGTGCATATGTGGGTTTGTCGGGGTTCCTGGATACCGTTCCTTGACCCGTTATGTTAATTGTGAGTGTGTACGTCTTCTGGGTGAAGTTCGCCACGAGTGTTCTGTTTCCAATCGCTTCGAACGAGTAGTCCGGATCGCCGCTCACCTGTACTCCGTCTTCGGTCCAGTTCACGAAACTATAGCCGGGATTGGCGAGGGCCGTGAGGTTCACCATCTCGCCGTGGTTGTAAATACCGTTCCCCGTTACCGTCCCTCCGATTTCGGGATTTGCAGATACAGCTATCGTGTACTGGGAGGATGAGAAGCTGGCAGTAACGTTTCTGTCTGCGTTCATCGTGATGTTGATGGGGTTTGTTGAACCAGACAGGTCTCCGCTCCAGCCGGTGAAGTTCCAGCCCTCATCCGGGGTAGCCGTAAGTTGCACTTCCTCCCCGTGATCATACGTAGGTTTGCTCGGGTTCTTAGTTACAGTCCCCTGACCTACTACGTTTGCCGTTAGTGTGTAGGTCTTGAGCTTGAAAGTGGCAGCTATAGTATGATTGGCTATCACGTTGTTGAATGTGTAGCTGGATACAGCTCCAACTGAGACTCCGTCTACTTTGACGTCTCCTATGTCATAATTGGCATTGGGAATTATTGTGAATGATTGACTCGAACCGTGGGTAACATTCACGCTTCCTGCGGGGTTTATATTGCCTCCCGCTCCCGCCGTCGCGTTGATCGTGTAGGTCTTCAGTCTGAAGTTGGCTACTAGCGTTCTGTTAGCGGTCGCCGTGAACGAGTACGTGGTATTAGCACTCACCTGCACTCCGTTCTCTGTCCAGTTTACGAATTCGTAGCCTTCGTTTGCGGTGGCCACAAGGTTTACAGTGTCTCCGTGGTTATAGCTCCCGGCTCCACTTACCGTCCCACCGGCCGGAGGATTTGCCGATGCGGCTATCGTGTACTTCTTTATTGTGAAGGTCGCTGTTACTGTCTTATTTGAATCCATCGTTATGTTTGCCGGATTGGCAGTACCACTCAGGTCTCCGCTCCAGGTGTTGAAAGCCCAGCCGGCAGAAGGATTGGCAGTCAGTTGAACAACCTCACCGTGATTGTACTTGGACTTGTCTGGATTCTTGGTTACC
>MPOY01000515.1 GCA_001896715.1 Methanoculleus sp. EBM-46 | reverse complement strand
CTCTCCCGCTACACCGCCGGGCACGTCGTCGCCTGTGCCGGCCTCATCGGCGGGACGCTCGTGCTCTACGGGCTCTCGGTCTACCTCCGGGGACGCCCGAAGTACTACTTCCCGGCAGCCCTTGCGGGCCTCGGGGTCGTCGCCGTCGCAGTGCTCTCCATCGCCCTGCCGGATATCTACAACCTCCTCATATCGAACCTCTTCGCCTTCTTCGGGGAAGCGCCCGTCACCACGACCGTCCAGGAAGCGCGGGCCTGGTCGTTTGACGCGGCCTGGGCGACGTTCCACTGGGGTCTCGTGCTCGCGGCCGGCGGCGCCGCCACCCTGATCTGGTGGAGCCGCAAGAAGGTCAACCCGGCCCACGTCTTCATCCTCGTCTGGACGGCGATCATCCTCGCATCGACGGCTGCACACGTCCGCTACGAGTACTACCTCGCGGCAAACATCGCTCTTCTCGCCGCGATATTTGCCGGGGCGATCCTCGACGTAACCTACAAAGACGTCACGCGCCTCTTTGGGGCGAAGAGCAGCACCGCCCCGCCCGATGCCGAAGTTGCCAGGAAAGAGGAGAAACCTGCACGAAAGGGGAAGAAGGGAGCGAGGGCCCCGGATGCCCGAAAAACGAAAGTCTCATCGAAAGATCAGCCGGACTACATCAAGGTCGGAGCTTTTGCCGCGGTCGTCGTCGTCACGCTCGTCTTCGCCGGGACCTCCCTCCAGACCAACTTCGCCTATGCCGCAAGCGCGCAGTACAGCGGCATCAACTCGCAGTGGATGGAGGGCCTGGAGTGGATGGGCACACACACACCCGATCCCGGTGTCGACTACCATGCCATCTACGACCAGGACACGTTCACCTACCCTGAGGAGTCCTACGGCGTCATGTCCTGGTGGGACTACGGGCACTGGATCACCTTCGTAGCCAAACGGATCCCGAACAACAACCCCTTCCAGCACGGGGTCGCCGGACCGAACGGATCGGCGACCTACTTCGTCTCCACATCCGAAGAGGAGGCGAACCGGGTTCTCGACAACGTCAGCACCCGGTACGTCATCACCGATATCGATCTCGATACCGGAAAGTTCCACGCACCGGCGACGTGGGCCAACCCCGATGTGGGGAGAGACCGGTTTGAGCCGACGTTCTTCATCCCCGTGAGCGCGGGTTCGACGAGCTACCAGGCGATGACGTTCTACAACCAGCAGTACTACCTGACGATGGTCTCGCGCCTCCATAACTTCGACGGGTCCATGACCGACCCGACGTCGCAGGTGATCTACGCCGAGTACCGCGATGCGGATGCGGCAAACGCCTCCCTCCCGGTCATCACGCGCACCGAGCAGATGAACGCCACCGCTGCGGCGGCGGCGGTCGAGGCTTACAACAAGAACGCACCGGCGGGTTCTCACGCGACGCTCCTGAACATGTACTACCAGTACAGGGGAGACGCGATCCTTCAGCCGGTCGAGCAGGTGCCGGCGCTCCAGCACTACCGGCTCGTCCATGAGTCGCCCCAGAACGTCTTTGGTAACGTCGGCGCAGGCGGGCCTGACCTCAAGTCCGTCAAGATATTCGAGTACGTCCCGGGCGCCCGGATCAAGGGCGACGGGATCATCGAGGTGCCGGTCGTGACGAATGCCGGCCGCGCGTTCACCTACCGGCAGGAGAGCGTGAACGGCACGTTCATCGTCCCGTACGCGACGTCCGGGTGGTCGGGCGAGGTGAAGACGACCGGACCGTACCGGATCGCGGGCACCGGGCAGACGTTTGACGTCACCGAAGAGGATATCCAGCAGGGACGCACCATCAACTAAACAGGGATGCGAGCTTCGGTCATATACGGTGACATCTTTACCCGGCACGACATGGAGGCGCACCCCGAGTCGGGCTCCCGGTTGCTGGGGGCCCTCGCCGGGGTACCCGAGAATGTGCGGTGGCACGCCCCGGTCCGCGCTACCGAGCAGGATCTGGAGCGGGTTCACCGCCCCCAGTATATCCGGTGGGTGCAGGAGATCGCGCGAGGACCCTGTTTTTTAGACCCGAACACCTACGTCACCTGCCACTCCTTCGAGACAGCGTTGTACGCCGCCGGGTCGACGTTTGCAGCCGTGGAGCGGGCACTTGACGGCGAGCACCAGTTTGCCCTGGTTCGCCCGCCGGGCCACCACGCCGAGCCGGACCAGGCGATGGGGTTCTGCATCTTCAACAATGCCGCCGTCGCTGCGGCAAAAGCGCTCCTGTCGGTCGACCGGGTCGCCATCGTGGACTGGGATCTGCACCACGGCAACGGCACGCAGACGGCTTTTTACGGGAGCGACCGGGTACTCTTCTGTTCGGTGCACGAGGCCGATAGTTTCCCGAAGACCGGGTGGGTGGACGAGATCGGCACCGGCGCCGGCCGGGGCTACACCCTGAACGCCCCGCTCGCGGCAGGGTCCACCATCGCCGACTACCAGCATGTCTTTCGCGAGATCTTCGTCCCGGCGCTCGTCCGGTTCCGGCCCGACGTCCTGATCGTATCGGCCGGGCAGGACGCCCTCTCCGACGACGAACACGGGCGGATGAACCTCGAACCTGAGGATTACACCGCGCTCACCGGGATGCTGATCGACGGCACGGATCTCCCTCT
>MPOY01000439.1 GCA_001896715.1 Methanoculleus sp. EBM-46 | reverse complement strand
GAACAGTTCAACGCCCTCAGAAACGAGGTCGAGATCTACAACCTGACCCTTCAGGGCGGCGGAGCCATTGTTATTGCCCTTGAGTATCCAATGCGATATAGACTGAATGAACCCGCTGTCACATCAGAGGTACCCTGGACAACGGAAGTCCGAAATGGGACATTTATCTTCAACGATGCAGCATACTCACAGACTAATGCCACATTGTTTGTGACATCATATCTACCAAAGGGTGGGCAGACCGCCAGCATCCAACTGGAGGGCGGGAAATTAGGCGACGTCTATTATGATCACAAGATCACCGCCACTGATGCCCTGTATATCCTGCATTACAACGTTGGAAATCTGCAGTCGCTTGACACCTATGATTATGTAGATGTGTACCGTGACGGCAAGATCACTGCCACCGATGCCCTGTACATCCAGCACTACCTTGTTGGTAATTTGAATGAGTTCTATGAACTGCCGTAGTTCAAACAGCAAAGCATACATGATCCCCATGGCACCTACACAACCCGAAGGAGTATCCAGATGGGTCTGTGCCCTTCTTCTCCTTTTAATGATCAACAGTGTGTCTGCACACAGTCCTTCAGCAGAACTCTCGATAACAGGTGCAATTGTAGATCCAGAAGCAGGAGAAACCACAGTTTATGTCAGTTTCAATAATTCTCTCTCTCAAAAGGCAGGAGCAATTACCTTCTCGCTCGATTACAATGAGCAGGTTATCAGGGCAAATTCAGGTCTTGTTTACGAGGGTGGTGTTCTCTCCAACAACCTCTCAAACCCAATACTCTGTTCGATTGTTTCGCCAATCGGAATACCAAATGGCGATGTGACGCTTGCAGCGATTACTTTCCAACCAATAAGTAAGATATCATCTGAAACAGAGTTAGGATTGACTGTCCAGACACTAGTTGATACGTCCCTCCCTCCAAACGATCTCATTCCTGCTCTTAGAGTTCGAAATAACACTTTTCGCATATCCACGACTGCCTTTGAGCCCATAGCCCCAACCCCTCCCCCCCTCACCTCAAACGAGGTGAATCCATATGGAGAAGAACACCATCTCACGGCCTCGGTACCGTTGCCAAACTCTACACAGGACAAGGACCAGATAGAGATCCCGGAGCAGGGATCTGGGATTTCAAATAGTACTAGTTATGGAGAACCTGTTACGGTTCAGTCGACTCCTTCTGATGGACCATCAGTTGAGGCGACACCAGTATCCAATTCTGGATTTACGTTCGCGACCGTCTTTGTTGGGGGCATCTTAGGGCTTGTAAAGTACTTACACAGTAGGAGAAGAACATGACTCTGATTAAACGTACCACGAGTATTATCGGAATTTTCTGTCTGATCGCTCTCCTCGTTACCAGCGTTCAGGCTGCAGAGAATGGTGTTCTATATGTGACCAACGCATCTGATGTTGAGCCTGATTCGTCCTCAACGGTTAGGATATATCTGGACAACGCATTTGAACCTCCATGTGGAGCCGCCCAGTTCAAACTGTATTATAACAATTCTATTATCCAAGCAGATTCTGTATCCGTGACTACCGGAGGTGTCATCCCAAAGAATCTTCAAAGTCCGATCACGTTTGCATTTGCAACAACCAGTGGCATCCCGAACGGCGATGCTTGGCTTGCCAATATTACATTCAAGGCGCTGAACACTGATGGTTCGACATCAGAACTCGGTTTGACTCTAGAGGAACTCAACAACATTGCTATACCTCCAAAAAGCCTGACATCTACCTGTCGTATTCAAAATGGGACATTTAGCACGAAAGCTACCCCTGCTACGATTGAACATATCTTGTATGTGACCAACGCATCAGACATCGTGGCGGGTTCATCTGCTACGGTCGGGGTATACTTGGACAACTCATTTGCACCTCCAGTTGGAGCTGCTCAGTTCAAACTGTATTATAACAATTCTATTATCCAGGCAGATTCTGTATCCGTGACTACCGGAGGTGTCGTCCCAAAGAATCTTCAAAGTCCGATCACGTTTGCATTTGCAACAACTAGCGGCATCCCGAACAGCGATGCTTGGCTTGCCAATATTACATTCAAGGCGCTGAACACTGATGGTTCGACATCAGAACTCGGTTTGACTCTAGAGGAACTCAACGACATTGCTATACCTCCAAAAAGCCTGACATCTACCTGTCGTATTCAAAATGGGACATTTAGCACGAGAAACGTTCCTGTTCTACCGGTCGCAAACTTCACCGCGAACGTGACCGCCGGCACCGCCCCGCTTGCCGTCCGGTTCACCGACATCTCGACCGGCGACCCGACCTCATGGCTCTGGTCCTTCGGCGACGGCGCGACCTCCACCGACCGGAACCCCATCCACACCTACACCGCGCCGGGTAACTACACCGTGAACCTCACGGTAGCAAACAGTGACGCAGAGGGTACAGTGACAAAGGAGCACTACATCCGGGTACAACAACCACTCCCACGCGCTGAACTCATCTTTAACGTCAACTACAACCATGGCACAGAGAACGACACCATCACAAGCGGCAGATCATCCTGCACACTTGGATACCTCACAGGTGTGTACAACCTTCCGGACAACCGGGAGAGTATCAGCGACAACCTCTCGTTCATCCTCGACGCACCGGGGATCGTCAGCATTGTTCCTGAGGGATATGCGGAGATCAACGGAACAGGGGTGACCTGGACCTTCCCGCCGTCGACCGCGATCGACCCCGACACGACGCTCTCGACCTTTGCAGCGACATCGGTATCTACAGACCGGACATCTGGTGTGACGCTGGAACGCTCCTACAACAGGACCGTATTCACCGAAGCAGGTGTGCAGAAGGTCACCCTGAACATAACCTTTGATACCGTCGACCTCGACCACATCCTGGGTAGGATCGAGTGCAGGAATACCACCGAACTCGATCTCCGGACCACAATCGTCCCGGGCACGATCTCGACCGACCTTCCTCTCCGCGGTATCAGTCAGGGGGATGCAATGATCCATTTCACGGTCAACTCCTCCGCGGTTGAGGTGAACCGGCGGTATTCCTTCTCCTGTGTGGTGGCGGTCGAGCCACTCCGGCCGGTAGCCTTTGCCCCGGCCTGTGCGGTCTGGGAGGTCGGGAACTCGACATCGGTGGCCGCGCCTGCCGGAACTTTTGTCTCCCTCCCTGCGGAGCTCCTTCCACAGAGCGTCAATAGCGCCAGGTTCTCCTCGAATACCGCATGCGAGTGGACATGCACCCAGAATGACCATATCATCACCAGCCTTCATCAGCGGGCCGCCCCGGTATCAACGCCGGTCACAAACTTTACGGCCAACACCACCGCCGGCCCCGCCCCGCTCACAGTCCGGTTCACCGATACCTCGACCGGGAACCCGACGTCGTGGAATTGGTCCTTCGGCGACGGTGCGACCTCGACGGAGCAGAACCCGATCCACACCTACACAGCGCCGGGTAACTACACCGTGAACCTCACGGTCAGCTCCGCGAGTGGCTCCGCCGCGCTCTCCCGGCCCGGCTACATCACCGTCACCCGCGTCAAGGGTGACTTCAACGGCGACGGCGCCGTCGACATCGGCGACGTCTCGAAGGTGGCTTACATGGTCGTCGGGAAGGAGGCGACCGACCCCGGCGCCGACTTCAACGAGAACGGGAAGGTCGATATCGGCGATGCGGCGAAGATCGCCTACTACTTCGTCGGGAAGATCCCGGCACTGTGAGAGACCGACTTCTCAGAAGGAAGAGCAAGAATCAGGACAGCCACCCGGGCCGCCGGCGAGCGGGGGATCCCCCGGGTGGCGCTCTCGGACGGCGTGGCGTATAACCGGGCGATCCGGGAGACGGTTCTCGGCGAGGTTCGGGCTGCCGGGCTTGAGGTGGTTATGAACCGGGAGTACCCCCTCGGGACGGGTGCATCAGCTTCGGGCAGGTGGTGTACGGGGGGAGCCGGGAGTGAGGGGGCCGCGGTCCTGCAATCTGAGCTGCCGGAGCGGTTCCCGGGGTTCCGGCAGGCCGGGGCGTGGGTGAAGGAGCGCACTGGCCGTGGTCGCCCGGGCATTGGGGGTCGTGGGATATGTCTACAATCCTCCGACAATCTTCGTCCAATCCCGGGTTTACAATCTCAATGGAGATCGGGTTATTTTACGATTCGAGTCCGGGCGTTTGGCGTTGATCCGACAATCTTCGACAATCGTTCCCCAATCTCTGCCCCATGATATCGGCGAAGTGGCGCTTATTTTGCAATGCGACGCAGTATATTTGAGTTCGTTGCCCCAATCTTCCCCAATCGGATCCCCAATCATAGCTTCTCCGAGGAGGAGGTGAGCACCCACTTTGCGCCCCTCGTCCTCCCGACAGCCGTGATCGTCCCCTCCTTTCGCATCTCCTTCAGGAGGGACTTGAT
>MPOY01000479.1 GCA_001896715.1 Methanoculleus sp. EBM-46 | reverse complement strand
TTTATACTGGGAGTCAGGGGAGTGGTCTCCAAAGCTCACGGAAATTCCGACTCTCTCGCCATAAAAAACGCCATTAGAGTTGCGTACGAAGGTGTCAAAAGGGAGCTTGTTGAGAAACTTGGAAAGAGATTCGGGGGGTAAGTGATTTGTGTGGAATAGTTGGAATGGTGGGTGGCGACTTAACGATCAAGAAACTCGTTGATGCGCTAAGGAAGCTGGAGTACCGGGGTTACGACTCGGCCGGCATAGCCTTCAGAACAAACGAGGGCCTGAGAGTGGAAAAGTCTGCCGGTAAGATAGATGTTCTCGAGTCTCATCTGGGAAATATGATGAGCACCGGTGTACTTCAGGGCATGGCCCATACCAGGTGGGCAACGCACGGAGAACCTTCGGATTTCAACGCCCATCCACACACTGACTGTACAGGAAAGATCGCTGTCGTTCACAACGGCATAATCGAGAACTTCGATGAGCTGAGAACGGCCCTGGAAAGCAACGGTCATATATTCAAATCCTCTACGGACACCGAAGTTATAGCCCATCTCATCGAGGACCATTACAGGGGAGATCTGATCACCGCCTTGAGGCACACGCTGGTTGACCTTGAAGGCGCGTACGCGATAGGTGTGATGCATCAGGACCATCCCGATATAATAGTCGCGGCAAGAAAGGGCAGCCCCCTTGTCATAGGCGCCACGCAGGGCGGGGGATTCATGGCTTCGGATGTCACTCCTTTGCTCAAGTATCTGAGAGATGTACATTTCATGGAAGACGGGGAGCTGGCCGTAATAAAATCGGGAAATGTGCAGATCTTGAAACTGGATGGCACACCCAAAGTCAAAGCCCCTACGAGGATCACCTGGAGCGAAGACGCAGCAGAAAAGGGTGGCTATCCTCACTTCATGTTGAAAGAGATATACGAAGAGCCCCAGACACTAAGAAATGCTATTACTGGAAGAATAAAGAGCAAACTGCCCCATTTCAGAGAGCTCGAAAAGATGGGCGAGGATTTAACGAAAATTAAAGGGATAACCGTGCTAGCCTGTGGAACCAGCTACCATGCCGGGCTTGTTTTCCAGCGTTTCGTTCAGGATTACGCCGGCATAAGAGCCGAGATAGACGTCGCTTCGGAGTTCAGGTACAGAAACTTGCCGCTCGGCGAAGGAGATGTCGTGATCGCCATATCGCAGTCGGGGGAGACTGCCGACACACTCGAGGGCGTAAGAAAGGCCAGACAATCCGGAGCAAAGGTTGTTTCGCTCACCAACGTCGTCGGATCCACTATATCCAGAGAAAGCGATGCGGTCATATACATAAACGCCGGGCCGGAGATCGGCGTCGCTGCCACGAAAACTTACGTCGCGCAGCTGGCGGTGCTCTTGTTGTTGGGCGCGTCGCTGGCGCTCAACAAAAGAAATCCAGAGGTCATATCGCAACTGGTGAACGAAATAGAAGGCTTGCCCACGGTATTCGAAAGCGTTTTGGCATCGGCCGACGAGCAGTGCCAGAGACTGGCGAGAGAATACTACCAATTCAGGCACTTCATGTACATAGGAAGGGGTTACAGTTACCCTTCGGCACTCGAAGGGGCTCTCAAGCTAAAGGAAATCAGTTATATCCATGCCAGCGGATATCAGGCCGGAGAGCTGAAGCACGGACCCATAGCCTTGTTGGATAGAGATTTTCCCGTCTTCGCGATAATCCCCGAAGATGAACTCAAGGCCAAGATGCTCTCCAACATAATGGAGACCAGGGCCAGGGATGCCAAGGTAGTCGCGATCTGTAGCGAAAGCGACAGAGAGGTCTCGAGGGCTGTGAACAGCAGAATAGAAGTTCCGAAGGTTTCAGCGCCCCTCTACCCGCTGGTGATGTCACCGTACCTCCAGCTCTTTGCCTACCATGTTGCCGTAGCGAGAGGGTACGATCCCGACAGACCGAGGAATCTGGCTAAAAGCGTCACTGTAGAATGAGCGGCGAACCGACAAAAATGGGAGAGTTTGATTTGGACGATATAGTAAAAGAAATCACAGAAATTCTTGACAAAAAACTGGGAGAAGAGATAGTAATACTAGATGTCTCGAAAGTCTCCAATCTTTCCGACTACTTCGTAGTCGCTACGGCCAACTCGGATCCTCACATGGAGGCTCTCAGGGAGGCCGTTCTAGAATATCTGGAAAAGGCAAGTATCCCGATAGTGTACTACGATAAAGGCAGAGGCTACGACTGGATGGTCGTTGACGGAGGATACTTCATAGTGCACATCTTCAGCAAAAAGGGAAGGGAATTCTATTCCCTCGAAGATCTCTGGTTGAACGCGAAGAGATACACATACAGAGAACTCGTCAAAGACGAGAAAAACACACGGCAATAAGCGCTTGGATCCCGGTGCCTCGAAAGGGGTCGATCCATGGCACGCGCCGGAGGTAAACCAAATCGGAGGTGTTTACGTGGCAGTAGTATCTATGAAACAACTTCTTGAAGCCGGTGTCCACTTCGGTCACAGGACGAGAAGATGGAATCCGAAAATGAAACCCTACATCTACGGTGAGAGAAAGGGAATCTACATCGTGGATCTTCAAAAGACTCTCAAGCTTATCGAAGAGGCCTACGAACACGTGAGAAACCGTGCCCAGGAGGGCGCAACGTTTCTCTTCGTCGGAACCAAGAGACAGGCCCAGCAAATAGTCGA
>MPOY01000449.1 GCA_001896715.1 Methanoculleus sp. EBM-46 | reverse complement strand
GTGATCGTCACATCCGCACCCCCTCTCTTCACCGGTCTCCCGGGGTATATCCTGAGGCGGACGTCGGCGGTAAAGTGGATCCTCGATATCCGCGACCTCTGGATCGATGCGTCGATTGGTCTAGGGTTCCTGAAAGAGGGGAGCATATCCGAGAGGTTGAGCCGGCGGTTCGAGCAGGCCTGCCTTTCGCGGGCAGATTTCGTCGGTGTCACGACGGAAGAACTCGGCCGGAGGATCGCATCCCGCTACCGTGTCGCGGCTCCCATGGAACTGATGCCGAACGGCGTCGATACCGATCTCTTTCACCCCACGAGCGGCGGAAAAAAGAGGCAGATCATATACGCCGGCAACGTCGGGCACGCACAGGACCTCGATAAGGTGGCCCTCGCGATCAAGTCGATGAACGGGACCTACGACCTGAAATTCCTCATCGTCGGCGACGGCGACACAAAGAAGCACCTCGAACAGCTGGTAAAGACCGAGAACCTGGCCGACTCGATCATCTTCACCGGCACCCTCCCGCGCGAGGAGATCCCGCGACTGCTCTCCGAGTCGCTCGTGGGGATGGCGCCCCTGAAGAGACTTGCAAACCTCGAGTACGCCGCTCCCACCAAGGCTTACGAATACATGGCCTGCGGGCTGCCCTTCGTCGGCTGCGGGGACGGCGAGATCGCCCATCTCGCGCATGAGTCGGGCGCCGGGGTCATCGCCGGCAACACGCCGGAGGCGATCGCCGCAACGCTTGCCACGCTTCTTGACGACCCGGGGAGGATGGAGGAGATGGGCCGCCGGGGGCGGGAGTACGTTGCCGAGCACTATGGCCGGAGAGCGGTCGCCCTGAAACTGAAGCAGCATATCGAGAGGATGACATGGACGAGCGCCTGACGTTGCTCCTCTCCCGGGTTGCCGGGAAGGTCCGGGAGCTTTGGGTCACCGATGGAGAGACCGCGTACATCCGCGACCCGGTCTTTCCCGTCATCCGGAACCGCGTGCACGCCGAGTTCTGTAAGGCGATGCTCCGTTCCGGCGGCAACACGCTCGTAGGCCCGATCTTGAACTACGTCGCGGCCTGCCAGAACCCGGACGGGTCCTGGAACGAGGTTCACGTCAACTACAACGAGCCTTCGGCCCTGATCACCGCCTTCATCGGCGATGCGCTCATCGAGGCGGCGGATCGGCATCCTCACGAGGATGCGCTCGAGCGGGCCCGGGACTTCGTCCTCGCAGCCGAGAGGAGCCCCGGCTGCTTCCTGAAATCTGCAGGATATACAGCCGACCACCTGAACGTCGACGCCTCCTGCGGGGCGTTTCTTGCCCGGTACGCGGAGCGCTACGACGACCGGGAGGCACGCGCGGCCGCC
>MPOY01000448.1 GCA_001896715.1 Methanoculleus sp. EBM-46 | reverse complement strand
GGGGAGCGTTCTCCCACGCCGGCCTTTTATCGAGGTGCAGCGTCAGACCGAGGCAGGCGAGGAGGACCAGGTACCCGGGAATCGCGATCCGGTCCCCGGAGAGGCGGTGGGGGACCAGGAGCTCCTCGAGGATCGCCTTCGCCTCCGGTGTATCGGGCAGCGTCAGCACTCCACCCTCGATCCGGCCGCCGGCGCTGATCCGGTCGGCGAGGAGGGCGATATCCGCCGGGGCGACGTCGTCCCAGAGGTAGGTGTAGTCGGGGTGGAGAGGGATGCCGTCGAGCGCGAACTCTATAGCCTCAAGTTCGCTTGCCGGGTGCCGCGGACCACCCTCGAGCCGCCACCACTCCTCGCAGTAGCACGGGGGCATCAGCGGGTGGTTGTTCTCCATGAACTCCCCGAAACTGATCAGGATCTCGCCGTCATCCAGGATCTCATCGACCTGGCCGGCTATCCGCCGCGCTTCCGCCGCATCGTCCACCCGGCGGACCTCACCGCTCCGGAGTTTGACCGTCGGCCCCTGGATAGAGTCCACCGGCACGATCCCCGCCGCTTTGCCCGGCCGCTCGATCTTCATCTGGGTCCCGACCGCGAGGAAATCGCCGAGGATGTGCATCGTCGCGGGGTTTAAGCCGGCGGCCGCAAACCCGGTGTTCCGCGACCGGCCGAGGCGCAGGCGGAACCCCCCCTTGCGCATCGGGTACGAAAAGACCGGCCGGCCGCCGATAAGGTCCCGGAGGTACTTGTCCTTCGGTTTGACGGCGGCGCCCTTGTCGTCGTCATCGCTCTTTGCCGCACCACCGCCGCCGATCATCTCTTCAAGCCAATCCCAGCCCGCCATCTTCATTTTCTTGACATTCTTGACGATCTTCGGGGCCTTCAGGGCCAGTCCCTCCGCGACGACGAGCGCCATCCCGCCCCGGACGGTGTTCGTCTCCACCCGCTCCAGGTTCCGGTAGCCGCTCACCTCCTGCTGCTCGGTCGGCTCACCGTCGATGCAGACGGGGCAGTTCGTGATGATCGTCCGGAGCTCCTTCTCGCTCGGGAGGTACTGCAGGCTCATGATGTTGTTGTACTGCCGGATCTCCTCGATGTAGCGCTCCACCTCCTCAGGGCGGGGGACGTAGCGGTTGATGCCGAGCGCCTGGCGGACGTAGTCGCCCACCAGTACCGAGAGCGCCTGCGCCGTCCCGCCGGCGCTCCGTATAGGCCCCGCGTAGTAGATCTTGAGATAATCGGTCCCGTCGTCGTTCTTCCCGAGGCTGACCTTCGCGATACCCTCCGTCGGGGCGGCCACCACCCCTTCGGTCAGGAGCGCCATCGCGCCACGGATGGCGTGATCGAGGATCTCCTCCGTCGTGGTCTCGCCAAACATCCTCGCTGCAAAATCGTCGCCTATCCGGAGGGCCGCCTCCTCACGGGACATCTCCGCCTCAAGTTCGCGGATCCGGGCCGCGATGCCCGGATAGCCGAGGAGCGCCTCGACACGATCGGCAAGGTCGCTTGCTACCGGGATCTCGATCTCCGTTCTCGGATCGAGTCCCCGGGCCCGCGCGGCAGCGGCGAGTGCCATGGCGGAATCAAGCCCGGCCGCGAGGTT
>MPOY01000180.1 GCA_001896715.1 Methanoculleus sp. EBM-46 | reverse complement strand
GCTTGATACTTCGCGGCTATTTCTCTTCTTCTTTTCTGGTATTCTTCAAGGTGCCTGAGCTTTATGTTCAGCACTATCGCCTGGAGTTCGTCGAGCCTCGAGTTTATTCCTATCATGTCGTGGACGTATTTGACGGGAGAACCATGAACTCTGTAGCTTCTGCAAAATGCTGCAAGTTCATCGTCATCTGTGACTATCATTCCTGCATCACCGTAGGCGCCCAGGTTCTTGGTGGGAAAGAACGAAAGCGTCGATAGCTCCCCGATCGAACCCGTTATCTTCACAGTCCCGTCTTTATAAGTCCAACCTGCGCCTATGGATTGGGCACAATCCTCGATTATTCTGACACCATATTTCTCTCTTATCTTTTCAAGTCTTTCGAGATCGATTGCCCGTCCGAAGAGGTGAACCGGTATTATCGCTCTGATCTTTTCTCTTTTGGGGTGGGTTCTCAGAATTTCTTCAACTTCATCCAGATTAATGTTATAAGTTACCGGGTCGATATCTGCAAAGAGGGGAGTGGCTCCGTTTCTTGTTATACAGCTGACCGTGGCGAAGAAAGTGTAAGGGGTGGTGATCACGTAATCTCCCCGACCTATGCCAAGCGCCGCAACGGCTATGAGAAGAGCGTCTGATCCGTTGGCGACTCCTATCCCGTGTTTAACCCCGATGAGTTCGGCAACGCTTTTCTCAAGTTCCTTCACCGCCTCTCCCAGGATCACTCTCCCGTTGAGCAAGGCTTCGTCTATCTTCTGGAGAATCTCTTCTCTTAACTGGTTATATTGCCTTGTCAGATCAAATAATGGTATATGCATTGAACCTCCATGTTTCTGTCGAGAGGACACCTGTATTTGGAGAAGATGGAGCCGAGATTTCAAACGGACGAGGAGATGATAACCACAGATCCATCATTAAGATTTTCTGACCATCTCTCTGTCATCATGATCGTTCTCTCTTCATCTCGCCCTCTCGAAAATGGTCTTTCTCGTTACTTGACTTGCTCAAGTTCCACTTTTCCCGTTCGCGATATTGTGAATACCATTACATTTTTCATTCCGTTTTCTCTTGCGTTTTTGACTATGTTGTCTGCATGCCTGAACGATGCCACGATGACTGCGGTTTCATCTTTACATTCGGCTTCATCCGGTGAGAAGACATGAAGATCGTGAAAGGTTCCATTCTGTTTGGCCGGCGAGTCGTCCAGAAAACCGATTATCCTCATCCCCTCGGTTCTCAAAATATCCGCGAGAATGCCGCCGATTATTCCGGCTCCATACAGGTAGAAGCTTTCGTGTTCGCTTTCTTTGAGCACGTCCAGAACCTCTCCGAAGATCTCTCTCGATTCTGTGTACAGTTTGGCCGCCTCTTTAAGATAGAGAATCGTTAGGTATTGGAGCCTGAACTTCCCGGCCTCTGTCAGTACGTATTTCATGTTTCTCCGGTTCTCGCCCTCTTTCTGAATTAGCCCGGAGTCTTCGAAATCCTTTATGTATTTGTTAACCATGCTGGGAACTATGCCTGCCAGTCT
>MPOY01000182.1 GCA_001896715.1 Methanoculleus sp. EBM-46 | reverse complement strand
GGGCACCCGCATCTCGAACCGTGCCCCCTCTCCAGGTTCCCCTCTCTCGGCGATGGTGATCCCGGTGATCGCGAGGATCTCCCGGATCAGGAAGAGCCCGAGCCCCGTGTTCTTCCCGAATCCACGGTCGAAGATCCGTTCCTTCTCCCCTGCAGGAACGCCGACACCGTCGTCCTCCCAGACGAGGGTGAGGTCCCCGTTCTCCTCCGGACGATACCGGAGATGGACCCGGGTCGCCGACTCGGCGTGCCGGATCGTGTTGTCCATCAGGTTGGCAAAGACCTTCACGAGCATCGGATCCGCGTAGATTGCAAGGCCATCCGTCTCATCGGTTATCGGAAGTCCCCCGGCCGCCGCAGTCCGGATCGCGCCCGATACGCGTTGCCATTCCGGAGCACGGACGCCGAGGTCCTGGTAGTCACGGGTGAACTCGATCTGGCGCTGGATGGTCCCGGCGGCGATGCTCATCTTCTCAAGATATCCTGAGAGGGGTCCTTCGGACACTTCCTCCTGTGCGAACGAGAGGTTGCCGAGGAGGACCGTCAGCTGGTTGAGGATATCGTGCCGGGTTATGCTGCTCATCAGGTTGAGCTGCCGGTTCGCCTGCCGGAGCGCCTGTTCAGCCAGGTGGAGATCGGTGACGTCGTGGATGATCCCTTCCACGCCCCGGACCGAACCTTCTGCATCGGTGAAAAAATGACCGTTCACCGTCACGTGCTTCAGAGTTCCGTCTTTCATCTTGAGCACCAGTGGATATCCCCCGACCGCGCCGTTCGCCCTGAGCGCGACGAGGAACCTCTCACGTTCCAGAGGATCGGCATAGAGTTCCTGCATGGTCACTCCGATCATCTCTTCGGGCGAACCGTAGCCTGCCAGTGCCACCCCGGACGGACTGATCATGGTGATGGTACCATCGAGATCGGTGCGGTAGAACAGATCCTGCATGTTCTCGATGATGGTCCGGTATTTTTCTTCGCTCTCTTTGAGGGCCTCTTCTGCCTGCTTGCGCTCGGTGATATTCTGGAGAAGGACCAGTTTTCCGATGACCGCCCCGGTCCCGGTCCGCAGATCGTCAACGGCTACATCGAAGAACTGCCTCTCCAGTCCCTCTCCGATGGCGATCTCCCGGTTATCCCCGGATGCGCCCTGTGCCAGGGCAAGGACCGAGGGGTGGCCCGCGAGGACGAGATCCACCGGGCTGCCGATGGCATCGTCATGCACCGTCCCGAGGAGCCGAACCGCTGCGGTGTTCATATCGGTCATCCGCCCCCGCGCATCGATCACCAGCATCGGCGAGCTCATCTCCTCGATCACCTTCCCCCGGGCGACCGGGGCTACCTCGAGGAGGCCCTGTCTGAGCGTTGCTCCCACAAAGACGAGGCCGGTGAACATCAGGGCGAACGGCGTCAACGTCAGTCCCGGGTACGGGGTGAGGTTCAGCTGGTACTGGAGATCGCAGAGGAGGGGGAGGAGAAGCGCGGCCAGGAGAAGGAGGCGCTGGCGCCGGTAGAAGGCATGGATCTCCGGCTGGACGAATATGAGGAGGAGGAGACTCGCGATCAGGAGGATGTGAGAGTATGCAACATGGACCTGGAATCCTATTCCGTTGGTGAAGTTGAGTATGGGCAACGGTCCCGAGAGGTCGACCCAGTAATCGTACCGGTAGAGCGGGTGAAACCAGGTGGTCTGGGCGAGGATGACGGTCATTATCGGGATGATGAAGAGGGAGACTTTTTTCCAGCCCTGTATCCACTCCTCCCTTCTCAGGTAGGTGAGGATGAATATGAGTTGAAAGACGGCGAGGAACGGCACGGCCAGGAACCGGATCTGCAGCAGGAAGATCTTGAGCCAGAGCGTCTCCGTCATCAGGTTGAGTGCATGGGTGATGGGCAGGAAGGCGGCACACAACAGCAGGAGTCCGAGGGGCCGTGCCAGTGCTATGTCGCGGTGCTTGTAGCAATAGAGCATGAGGGCGATGAGCACCCCCCCGGCAAGGAAGAGGAGCCCGATCAGGAGGGCGAGTATCATGGACAGTCTCTAGGGGTAGTGTTTTGATTGACGGATGTTTAATGTTGCGTTTAGGAACAGGCGATGAAAGCGCAGATCCGGGGAAAAGAGCGGGTTTAGGAGCCCATTCAATTAAATAAACCTAATTATAAGAGTTTGAGGAATTCGCGTTGATAGGTGCAAGCCGGGGCGCTCTCGCTCCCGGGACACCCGGCTGGAGAATACGTGTCCTGCCGCTGTCTTTTTCCGGATGGGAATCTGCCTGACCGGCGGGGTTGCCTCCTCTTCTACGAGTAACTCCACGGCGACGAAGCGTACCGGACCCTCACATTTAATACAACCTCCTCCAGAAAGTGTGATATGCGCATCTACAGGCCTCGTTTCTCAAGAGACCTTCCCGCGGGTGTCGGCGAATCCTGAGAACGGCTGAGGAGGAGATGGGTTGAGCACGCTTGAGTCGTATCTTGATGCACTGCACCGGGGGGTCTTCCAGGTCGTCGTACCAAAGGCCCTGGTGACCGAACCGCTCGAACCGGCCTGGAAACGGTCCGCCATCAATGTGCCGAGCCCGGGGACCATCGCGAGTTACCGGAAGGGCCAGTACCATGCCCACGAGACCGTCTCGGAGTACCATGTTCACATGGACCGGTACGACCCCGAGAAGAACCCCATCATGCACCTGATCGACGACGCCCCCCTTCTCCTCATGATCCGCGAGACGATGGAGACCATCTTCGTGACGGGCAGAGATGCGCTGCAAAGAGACCCCCTGCAGCGCCTCGCCGACCAGCGCATGAGCTGGAGACTCCGGATATGTCTCGGTGCGGTCCTCCTCGCGATAGGCGCTATCCTCCTTCTCCTGGTGATCGGCAAGACCGTACTCTTCTTTGCCGTGATCCTGCCCTCCCTCGTGCTCATCCTCGGCCTTCTCACGATCGTCGAGGGCATCCGGGGGAGGGAGCACAGAGAGCATGCGGGCAAAAAGGTCGTCCAGGGTGGTATCCTGGCAGGCGCAGGCCTTGTTCTATTCGCCTTCTGGGAACTCTACCTCGTCCTCATCCTGCTGACCCTCACGGTCTGGTTCCTCTCGAGCGCCGCCGTCACGCTGCTGCGGGCGGTCCGGGAGCGCCGAAGGCTGACGAAGGGTTTTGGGTATACCCTCGGCCTCGGGATGAGTTCGCTTGCGCTCGGGATCCTCGCAATCACCCTGCCCCGGGGACTGGTCGAGATCCTTCTTACCCTGCTTGCCGGGCTCACGCTCATGGCCGGCGCGTTCACGCTTCTCGATGCGTGGGGGCTCCGGAACGCCGCCCGCCTGATGGAAGCGGGCGGAGGCTTCCAATGACCATCCTCTCACGCGTAATGCTTCTTTAAAAACTCCTTCACTTTCCTTGAGACCAGCCATCCCTGGTCGAGCCGGCTGATGATCGCATCGATCTCCCAGGCCACCTTGATGATCTTTCGATCGATCTCCGTGCCCCCCATCTCCGCAAGAGCGATGATGACGGTGAGGGGATTGCGAATGGTGTCGTTTAAGATGGCAAGCTGCTCGACATTCTCCTCGATCTGGAGGAACGCCTTTTTCTTGAGGTTTTCCAGCTGATGCCGCTCTGAAGTGTCGCGAGCGCTGATGAGGACCAGGGACTGGCCGTCGATCGTCACCGGGAACGCCATCGCCTCTATGGAGATGCGGGTGCCGTCGCCACGGACAGGGAAGAACGCGGTCGGGCCGGCGGTGGTCCCGGCCGCAAGCCGGTTGAGCATGGCTTCAACCTTGAAGTACTCTTCATGCGGCACGAATCCGGCTTCGACGATGCTCTTGCCGATGAACTCTTCCTTCGGGCAGCCTGCCAGCCTCTCCGCCGCCCGGTTGCCGTCGATAAGGATCCCATGCATATCGGTGAGGAAGAAGGCATCCGGGGCATAATCGAAGAGGACTTTCAACCGCTCCTCCGAACTCCTCAACGCCTCATCCGCCTGTTTCCGGTCGGTCACATCCATCAGGCTGCCGCTGATGGCCGGTCGCCCCTCGAACCAGAGGCGGGTTGCAAAGTTCTCGAGGTAGAGGACCCGCCCGTCTTTATGTATGCCGCGGAACTCGTGGTGCTCCGACTCGGTATCGCCGGAGAGGAGGGCCTGGTACCGCTCCTGCAGATCTCTCCGGCACTCCGGGGCGACCAGGGGGAACTGTGCGGCGCAACCGTGCAGCTCGTCGCGCGAATACCCGAATATATCGGCAAACCGGGTATTGAAGTAGCGCATGTAGCCGTCCTGCATCAGGTAGACGCCCATCGGGGAGCGCTCCACCGGGTTCCGGTAGACCTCCTCGTTCATCGTCCGGAGGATTGCAGAACCGATGATGCTTGCCGCTGCCTGGAGCGCCTCGATCTCCGCCGGCGACCATATACGCTCCCTCCGGTCCTCATCAAACCCGATGAAGCCCCACCACTGCTGGTGGATGAAGATCGGGACGACCGCGATGGATTGGACTTGCCGGGATTCGAAGTAAACCCGCTCGTTATCGGGGAGCGTCCATACCGGCCCGACGATAGGTCTCCCGGCCGCGAGTTTCCTGCACCAGCGGGGAAACTCTTCGTAGGGGATACTCTGGAGGTCCGGGTTATCGATCCCTGCGGCGGCCCCCTCTATAGCCCACTCCCAGCGCTGGCTGCAGGCGAGGTTGCCGGTCGCGGGATCCGTGCCGTTCTCGAATATGTACACCCTGCTGACGTCGGTGGCCCTGCCGAACCGCTCGAGAACTTCCTGCATCTGTCTCTTCCAGTCCGACTCCTTGAGGAACCTGTCCGCCGCAAAGTTCACCGCGCCCATGATGGCGTCATGCCGGCGGAGGGCCTCGGATGCGTTCTTCCGCTCGGTGATATCCTCAAAGAGGTAGAGTCTTCCCAGGTAACGGTCGTCCGTGTCGCGGATCTGGGTGGAGAACCAGTAGATGCATCGCCCGTCGACGAGCTCGACCTCATCCTCGACGGTCAACCGGTTCGCCTCATCCTGGAGTGAGGAAGAGCATGCGGTAAATGTCTCAGGATCCCTGATGAGCGATATACAGGGAGGGATGATATCGCTGTTCCGGATCTTTCCCGTCCTCATATCGTCTTCCAGGCTTGAGAGCCCCCACATATCGCAGAACCGGCTATTGAAGTAATGAATGTCGTCCGTCCGGTTATCAACGACCAGATAGGCGATCGG
This sequence comes from Methanoculleus sp. EBM-46, assembly GCA_001896715.1. GTDB lineage: Archaea > Halobacteriota > Methanomicrobia > Methanomicrobiales > Methanoculleaceae > Methanoculleus. The sequence goes on along the minus strand of MPOY01000182.1, from coordinate 13,738 downwards.
GGAGGCCTGGGCCATCAGGGAGAGCAGCGCTTCATTCCACCGGAGGCGCTCTTCCACCCGCCGCTCCTCGGTCACGTCGCGGCCGCACCCCACGGTCCCGATCATCCGCCCATCGTCGTCCCGGAACGGGGCCTTGCTGACGTCGAGGAAGAGAAACTTCCCCCTGACGTTCCCGTACTCGTCGAACCGCTCCGCCTTTCCGCTCTCCATGACGATCGCATCGGAGTCCCGGCAGATCTCTCCGAAGGTGTGCCAGGTGGGGTCGTCCGGGCGGGATCGTCGCTCGCGCCCGGCAAAAAACATGTCCGTCCTGCCCAGCGGTTCGCTGGTATCGGCAGCGTTGAGGAGTTTCTCGCAGATGGCCCTGTTCGCAAAGAGGTATCGCCTCTCCGTATCTTTTGCCCATATGAGATCGGGGACGTTGTCGCACATCATCCGGACGAGGCGGTAGAGGTCGCGGAACCGCTGGTTGGTCCGGGCGAGTTCGCTCTCCACGCTCTTTCGCTCCGTTATATCGCGGAGCACGACGAGGTTTGCGTCCCGCCCTTTAAAGGGGATCCTCGTGCCGAGCGCTTCGACCCATCTCTCGTTCCCGTGGAGATCCTGCATCGGGTAGTGGATGAGGCGGCCGCCATGCCCGGAACACAGGTTCGCGAGGTTCCGGACGACGGCCTCCTTGTAGTCGGGGTGGGCGAACTGCAGAGGGTTTTGGCCGATGAGCTCGGCCGGCGAAGAGACGCCGGTGAGCGTTGCGACCGCGGTATTGGCAAACAGGATGTCGCCGTCCCGGTCGAGGATGATGACGGCGTCTATGAGGGAGTCAAAGACCTCCAGGTACTCCTCCCCTCCTGGAAACTCCCATGCACCGGGGTGGCGGGCGGAGACGATGCAGGTGATATCCGTATCCGGGAGGGAGGCTGCGGCAATCGTCACGGGCAGGAGCTCACCGTCACGGCGGATCAGGTCGGCGGAGATGTCTGTGACGGCGTTTTGCCCGCCGATCGACCGGGCGAACCGTTCCCGCTCTACCTTATTCGGCCATATTTCGGAGAGGGCGAAGGATGCGAGTTCCTCCGGCGCGTAGCCGAGCATGCCGGATATACCATCGGTGGCCCGGGTGATGCAGAACGTGTGCGGGTTGAGGGTGAAAATACCCGCTTTTATGCTTTTTTTTCTCTGTTCGGGCATCCGGGTTTCCTTTTCCATCGTCTTTCAAGAGATCTCTATCTCTCGCCTTATACTGGTATCTATTTCCTTTCGGGCCGGACAACCAGGGCGCGTTCTCGCAGCCTCGGCTCAAGAATCGCCCGCCGTACCGGTAAAGATGACCTGACCGCCCGGGAGGGTCAGGCCGCCACCGGCCGTACAACCCGCCCCATGAGGAGGATGCTCCCGCTCCCGTCATCCCGTATGAGAAAGATGAAGGGACGATCCGCCCTGAATACAGGAATTCCCCCGCCCGGGGGCGCAACGCTCGTGTTCCCGGCGAACCCTGTCGCCGCCGCGGCCTCGGTGCCCTCCTCGTTCACATCCACGAACGCCTTATGGACGGCGCCGCTGATGAAGAGGTTCTTCGTGCCGTCCATTCCCGAGAGGTCGGCACCGGGGGAGAACACTGTCGGCATCCCCATCGCCGCAAGCGTCGAAGGAAGGCGGTAGCTCGCATCGAGCGTGAACTTCGGGAGATAAACGTCGATGCGCTCACGGGTGAGCGAACGGCGCAGCGTTGAGAGGTTCTGCGGATCGAGAGCCTCCTCAACAGCCGCAAGGCTTCCGCCCTTCGGGAGCAGGATCAGCATCGAGAGCCCTGTTCCGTTCTCGTGCGCATAGGCAAGTTCGAGCACCTGGAGGGTCGCGGTCTCTCCATACGGGTAGACGGCGTCTCCATGCATCATCGGGACCTCCACGGTCTCGTTCGCGCCCACCCGGAACTCCGCCTCTTCTGTCCTGTCCGCATCGAACGGGCCGGCCCAGGTTCCTTTGAAGGAGATCGCGTTCGTGATGACGAGCCGGGTCATGGGATCGACCGAGGCGGGAGGCAGGAGGTCGCGAATCTTCCCCCCGGTTCGCCCTTCGACCCATCGGTTGATCGCCTGCCGCGACGCATCGGGGGCGCTCGCAAAGTCAAGGTTCGTCGCGTTCGCAGAGTACCAGCGCTCCGCGAGAGCGACGTACTCCGGGAGGAAAGGATACGTCTTCTCCGCCCAGAGGGCGTTTGCCGTCTGAACGGTGCAGTTAGCCCCCGCGACCTTCAGGCCGGCATCGAGCCGGGAAAACCCCTCCCGCCGAAGGGTGTCGTTTGCCGGGAGATGGAGAACCGACCGGATCTCATCGGCGGTCGTGCCGCGGGCGCCCTCATAGGTGATCGCAAGGGCCGACGATATGCTGTAAGGCGAGAAAAGGAGGTTTTCCGACCCTGAATCGTCTGCGAGGCGCCGATAGAGGTTGCAAGCGAAACGGTTGCTGCCCGTAACGACGCTTTCAGCCGACCGGTCGTCGGGAGGCATACCGGTTCCACCCCCCGGCCAGACAGCGTTCTCTTCAGCGGCGACACATAGATGCAGCGACGGGTTCGGTTGCGCCGAAACAGCTCCCGCTGCAGCAATGGCGACGATGGCGATGATGGCAGCCATCGTCCTGAATACGATAGATTCCATATGGTTCACCCTCATCTGGCTGTTGCCGGACCTTCGGGGGCCCGGTGCGTGCGGCCGCGCCCCCGTGCAAGTCCCCCTGCCGTTGCTCCCGGGTACCGGCAGCACCGGGTGTATGCGCATATCCTGCAGATTATACGCGAAACCTGCAGGTGGTAAGGGTGAGAGGACATACGGGGTCGGGGTTCTCACGCTACGGCGTGATGGAGGAGAAAGTATATAGTAATGACTGCACCGCCCCCGGGATTCCGCCCGTTGCAGGGTCTGAACGCACATATAGTTTTCGGCAGATATTTATGCAAATCGAGGCGATAAACCATATATGCGCCGTTTCGTGGAGTGGTTCGAGCGTATCGTCTACATTACGCTCATCGCATTCCTGGTAGTGCTCCTCACCTTTACGCTCCTCGAACTGGGATGGTTACTGGTCATCGGCCTGTTTGAGGATTCTATCTACCGGCTTGAGAGCCATGAGTTGTTCAACCTCTTTGGCTACTTCTTGCTGATCCTCATCGGCCTTGAGCTCCTGGAGACGATAAAGGCCTACCTGAGCCGGAGGGAGTTCCACGTCGAGATCATCATCCTTGTTGCAATCATCGCCATCGCAAGAAAGGTTATCCTCATCAGCACGGCAACCCCGGGCGAGCTCATCGGCATCGCGCTGATCATCATCGCCCTCTGCAGCGGGTATTACCTTGTACACCGGGCGGGGTTGCCGCGCTCTCTCCCCCCGGAGGACCCTCCATCCGCGCTGGAAAGCCGGGAAGAAGAGTGACCACGGCGACTGCTCTTCCTGCTCAACCGGGAGCGGCCGACCGCTCTCGCCGGCGGCCCTTGCCCGGCACCGACAGGGGATCTGCTCTCTCTCCGCTCAGGGCCAGCTCCTGTCGTGGGGTCGTCGACGGCCACACCCGCCACAAGAGCAGGGTGGTGTCCACCGCGGGCGTTCTCCGCCATGAACCCACCGGCGGGGCCCGGGGAGCGCATGCCGGATCGCGCCCCCGCCGATCTCGATGGCCGGACCACCCGGATGTATCGATGCATCTTGCAAAATCCGCCGGGAGAAGAGAGATACGCCGGCAAACAGGCTATTATTTCAATATATCGCGTTAGCAGCTCTCCCGTGAGTAACCGGGGTGCGAGATAGGTCGCCTGCGGATATACCCTGATATCCGGCGTTATCGGGTATCGACAGACTGCAACGCTTATAAGGCGACGTGGTGAGAGAGGTAGTATCGATCGCCCTGGCGGGCTACAGGTGCCGGCATTCTTTCCCTCACGGGAGGCATGCCTGCCCTGCGCGCCGACCACGATCTGCAGGAGAAGTGGTGATGTGATATCGATTCTCTATGTTGATGACGAACCCGATCTCCTCGAGCTGGCCCGGATCTTTATCGAACGAACAGGAGAGTTTCGGGTCGCAACATCGACGTCGGCGTTGAGATCTCTTGCAGATCCGGCAGTCAGGTCGTACGATGCCATCATATCCGACTACCAGATGCCGGGCATGGACGGGATCGCGTTCTTAAAAGCGGTCCGGCACCAGATCGGGGATATGCCCTTCATCCTCTTCACCGGCCGTGGCCGCGAGGAAGTCGTCATCGAAGCGATCAACAACGGCGCCGACTTCTACGTCCAGAAAGGCGGGGACCCGAAGGCCCAGTTCACCGAGCTCGCCCACATGATCCGGCAGGCGGTGAGGGGGAGGCAGGCGAAGATGACCCTTGCCGAACAGGAGCAGCGCTACCATGACCTCCAGAACGCAAACGACCTGATCCAGAGCGTTACCCCTGACGGACATTTCCTCTTTGCCAGCAAGAAATGGCTGGAGACGCTCGGGTATACGGCGGAGGATCTGCCGAACCTTACGGTATTCGATATCATTCACGAGGAGAGCATCGACCACTGCATGACGATCTTCCAGCGGGTGCTCTCCGGCGAGAGTGTGGGGATCATCGATGCGATCTTCAAAACCCGGGACGGGAAGAAAGTCTACGTCGAGGGCATCGCGGACGGCAAGATGGCGGATGGGAGATGCCAGTATACCCGGGGGCTCTTCAAGGACATCACCGAACGTGTGCAGGCGGAGAAGGCGCTCTGCGACTCGGAACACAGGTTCGCTACGATCTTCAAGAACAGTCCCATCATGCTCACCCTTGTCTCGGCTATCGACGGCACGCTCGTCGACGTCAACGACGCGTTTTTACGCTACACCGGATATGACCGGGAAGAGGTGATCGGCAGGAAAGTAGAGGAGTTAGGGCTCTTCCCGGATCGGCCGGGATATCTCCGGTTCATCACGGCCCTCCGGGCGGGGCGCCCCGTCGAGGGCATGAGGATGCTGTGCCGCGGCAAGAGCGGGGACGTCCATACCTGCCGGTTCTTCTCGAACATGACCCTGATCAACGGCAGGCCCCACACCCTCTCGGCGGTCGAGGATCTAACGGAACAGAAGCGGGCGGAGGAGGCGGCCCGCGAGAGCGAAGAGCGCTATCGCCTGATCATGGAGAACGCGGGCGAGGGGATACTGGCAAACGAACTCACGCCGGATGGGCCGGGAAGATTCATCGACGTGAACGATGCCGCCTGCCGGATCCTTGGGATGACCCGCGAAGAACTGCAGGGCATGAAACTCATCGATTTCGATACGCTGGAGGTGAAGAGACGCGCCCCTGCGCTTGTACAGGAGTTGATGCAGAAGAAGCGGGTCGTCTTCCAGGCCGGCTTCCGGACAGGGGGGGACCGGGAGAAGACCCTCGATATCAGCGTCAGTCTCTTCGAGCTTACGGGAAAGCCGGCGATTCTCTCGATCATCCGCGACATCACGGAGGTCGAGGCCACCCGATCGGCGCTCCATACGCTCGTCGCCGGGATGGTGGGGACGACCGGCAGGGAGTCGCTCGACCGGATAGTGGAGAGCCTCAGCGCCTGGTCCGGGGCGAACTGCGTCCTGATCAGCGAGATCATGCCGGACCGTGAGCATGCCCGGGTGCTCTCCATGCTTCTTGATGGTAAGAAGATCCCGGAGCACTCCTATACCCTGAAGGGGACGCCCTGCGAGAGTGTCGCAAAGGGCGGGTTCACCGTCTACCCGGACAACGTTGCCGAACTCTTTCCTGAGAGCCAGGGCGTCCGGGAGCTCAACATCCGGGGCTATGCCGGAGCCCCGCTCCGGGACTCCGCGGGACGGGTCGTGGGCATCCTCTGTATCGTAAGTCGGACCCCGCTCGCCCTGCTGCCCTCCGCGCAGGAGATCATAGAGATCGTTGCTTCAAAAGCGGCAGCCGAGATCGAGCGCATGAACGCTCTTTCGTCGCTCTCGGAGAGCGAGGAGAAGTTTCGGGCTCTTGTGGAGCACTCCCTTGACGGCACGCTCATCCTCGATCCGGCGGGGACCATCCTCTTTGCAAACCATGCCGCGGGCCGGCTATTAGGGGTAGATCACCCCGACGAACTGATCGGAGGGAGGAGTATAATGGAGTTCGTTGTCCCTGCATCACAAAACGAGATCATCAACGATTTCGGCGAGGTGGCCATGTGGGTCGACGGGTATATCGCACGCTATAAGATCCTCACGGCAAACCAGGGGGAGCGGTTGGTCGAGGGTATCGGGAAGTCCATTCTCTTCAACGGCGCCCCGTCGATCCTCATATCTCTGCGGGATATTACCGGGCGCTGGAGGGCCGAAAACGCACTCAGGGAAGCAAACAGAAAACTCAACCTCCTCTCGAGCATCACCCGGCACGACATCAACAACCAGCTCCAGATTCTGAACGGGTATGCCATGATATTGCGCGATATCAATCACGATCCTTCGCTTGACGGCTACCTCTCCCGCGTCGCCACGGCAAGCAGCCGGATTGCGTCGATGATCCAGTTCACCAGAGAGTACGAGGAGATCGGAGTGCGCCTCCCCGTCTGGCAGGGTCTCCGGACTCTGGTCGACGAGGCAGGCAGGGGTGCCAACCCCGGCGGGGTCGTGCTGGAGAACGATATGCCCGAAGCGATGGAGGTCTTTGCCGACCCGCTCATCGGCAAGGTCTTGTTCAACCTGATCGACAACGCCCTGCGCCATGGCGGGAAGGTCACCACCGTCCGGTTCGCGGCCACTATTCGCGACGAGGCATGCATCGTTACCTGTGAGGATGATGGCGACGGCATCGCGCCGGGTCTCAAGGAGCGGATCTTCGACCGGGGGTTCGGGAAGAACACCGGTTTTGGACTCTCTCTGTCGCGGGAGATCCTTGATATCACCGGCATCGCGATCCGGGAGACCGGGGAGGCGGGCAGGGGTGCACGGTTCGAGATCGCTGTGCCGAAGGGGCAGTACCGGGCCGGGCCGGATTAAGGCCGGCGACAACGCCCTCCAGAGCGGCCACGGTGCTTCGTAAAGTTCCGGGACACCGGAAAGTGAGGAGATGGTGGTTGCCCCTCGCCGGGTGGAGATAGCGCCGGCGACCCGGGCAACCATATACCCGGCGGTTATGCGGGAAGGGGGGCGCTACCCGCCTGCTGCAGCCTCCGTGCTGCGATAAGGATAAGGATGACTGCCGCTGCGGCGAATATGGCGTTGCCGATGAGATCGACGGTGGAATTGCCCAGGAAGACGGAGGGTTGAGGGAACCCGTGCCAGGCATAGGTGAGGAGCGCCCCACCGGCGAGCGCCAGCCGGTGCCAATCGCCCCACCCCCGGCGCCGGGACCACGACCGGATAACGATGAACACGACGATACCCAGGATGACGTAGAGGACCACCGGTATCCACCAGGCAGGAGGATGCGGTATCAACATGAATATCGAGCTGGCTATCAGTGCGAACACACCGACCGACCGGGCATTCGGCGCCGGGTGCGTATCGGTATCGAAAGGCTCGCCCGGTTTCAGGCTGAATGCGATGATGATGAGGATGATGATGGCTATCACGGCGCCTGCCAGCTGGGGCACAGGGGCTATGAAGGCATCGGTGCTCAGGGTGATCGCCGTTGTGGCGATGATGCCTATCGCAAAGAGGATGCAGGTGAGTGCAAGTCCCGGTCGGCCGAGCCAGGGGGTGGTCCGGCGTTTCGAGAACAGAACCTCGACGAGTGCTATCGGCACGCTGATGCTCCAGACGGTGTGGATGGTGAGGACGAATATCGTCCACGGGATGGCGATCCCGAGCGACGGCAGAAAGCCGTAATCGAGAAGGTGCGCGTTGAGGTAGTTCGGGTTGAAGAGCGACTGGGTGGTGATGCCCTCCTCCAGGACGCCGTAGGCAAGAGCAAGCACGATCATGCCCGGCCAACCCCTACTGGTCCGCCGGACAACCTCCCTGATCAGGAGTGCGCCGCCGCCGTACATAGGCGCCAGAACGATAAGGGAGGAGAGCATGGTGATGGGGAGGTTGCCGAGCAGGAATTCGGCAACGAACGGAGCAAGGAAGAAGAGTATGACTGCGGGAGCTATACGACTCAAGAACACTCCGATGGAGTGTTGTGTTCTACGAGCAGTGCTCGCCGATCCTCTGCCGGGCATGATAGCCCGATAACCTGCATCGACTTAAGACCTTCCGGCACCGGATCCTCATACCGTAGTGAGCTGTTGCCGACATCATGGCCCGGTCTCCGGGCGCCACGGGCCCCGGTGCTCTGCTACCCTGGCGCCCGGCCTCGAATGATGTGACCTCGCACGGTGCCTTGGCCCGGGACCGACGGCACCCGGACTTCGCACGAACTCGAGTATATGAGCGATGGAACAACCTCTCACGAAGAGCCGCGAAGATGCGGAGGGGAGTTTCAGGTGCCCATCTGCCGGGCTTCGCGTCCCTCGCGGCAACGCGTAAGCTACCTGGTGTAGGTGGTGATACAGCCTCTCGCGTTGGTGCGAAAGAGTATCAACCGTTTGACCTCTGTATGGAGATCCCTGAAGCTTTCGCGGAGTACCTGCCCGGCAGAGCGATGACCGGCACCTCAGCACCCGGGCATCGGGGTGCGTCCATCTCCGGCGTTTTTTCTGTGACAGGAAGGGATACCCGACACCTTCTCCGCTCCGGGCGATGGACCGGATTTATGCGGAGTGCGACATATTTCAAGATAAATATAAATGTGATTTCGGTTCACTCCGGCCAGAGGGTGGTTTTAATGGGACGAACTCCGGCAATTATTCTCACGACCGACGAGACGATGATGAGCACCTACCGGGGCGGTATGTTCCTCGGCTTCTCTACCTGCGCCCCCCAGGGCATTCTGCCTGACTGGCTTTTTTTCCTTGCGTTTGCCCCGCCGGTGATGCGAAGAGACGGGAGAGCGGTCTATGCGGACCTGGGGCTGCGGACTGTCGAAGCGTCGCTCATTCGCGACGGTTTTTCAGAAGAAGAGGTTGCCGTGGTCCATCCCCTGGACTTCAAGAGTATGATCGGCGATGAGACACGGATCGTGGCGATCGGGGTGCACGATCCCCTGGGGATCAACCCGCCGACATCGACATTCGTGGATATCGCCCGGACAGGTCCGCCATACAACCGCATCAAGTTCCTGGAGCTCGTGAAAAATCCCCTCCTCTCCGGCCTGACGACCATCGTCGGGGGCAAAGGCGCCTGGCAGGTCTCGGACCCTGCGGTCATGGAGAAACTGCATATCGACCACATCCACCAGGGGATGGGGGAGGTCTCGATGCCTCGCGTCTGCCGGCAGATCCTGGATGGCGAGGAGGTTCCCCGCATCATCGAGGGAGAAGAGGTTCCGGCCGAGGATATACCGAACATCCTGCGGCCGACCATCCACGGCCTGGTGGAGATCTCGCGGGGATGCGGGAGGGGCTGCGCCTTCTGCACACCCGGAGGTCTGAAGGTGGTGCATAAATCCCTCGATCACATCGCCCGCGACATCGAGGTGAACGTGCGGGCCGGAAGCACCACAGCGCTCCTTCACTCCGAGGACGTGCTGCGATACGGTTCGAAGGGGATCGCGGCGGAACCGGAGAAAGTGCTCCGGCTCGTGGACCGGGTGACGGCTATCGAGGGAGTGGAGACGCTTGCCTGCAGCCACATCGCGCTTGCCACCGCCTATCACCACCCCGACCTGGTGGATCAGGTCTCGGAGAAGGCCCTTTCGTTGCCGAAGGCGATCTGGATCGGCTCTCAGACCGGCATCGAGACGGGGAGCCCCCGCCTGATGGAGCAGCATATGGGGGGAAAATGCTTGCCGTCAAAACCCGGGACGTGGCATGATATCGTCGTGGAGAGCATCTCTCACCTCAGCGACGCCGGCTGGGTGCTCGCCTGCACCATGGTGGTCGGTCTGCCGGGAGAGACGGAAGAGGATGTCCTGCTGACCCGGGACCTGGTGGAGGAACTCAGAGGTCTCCGTGTATTCCTGGTCCCCATGAACTTCGTTGCCATGGGGGGCTCCCACCTCTCGCTGGAGGATTCTTTTACGGCGGATAAGATGACCTCTGCACACTGGGCACTCCTCGGTTCCTGCATCGAGCACGATGTGCGTCTGGCCCGGGGCATCAAGGATGCCGTCTACACCGGCAGCTTGCCGGTGCGGCTCCTCGGCAAGTACGTCTCGGAGAGGCTCATCCGGGGGGGCGAATCGTTTGCCCGGAGCCTGAAGGATGGCAACCCGCCCCGCGACTATTCGGTTGCCGGGGAGAGTTACCTGGTTCCCGAGATCTAATTTTTCCGGCTCTCCGGGAGGACGGGAGGGTCCTGCCGCTGTTTTACCTGTGTCGGGTGCGAGGAGACGCCGGGCTCCGGGATATGCGCCGCATGGGCGGCTACGCGACGGGCTCAAGGTGCGGGACAACAAGCCACCCGGTAAGGCCGCCGCGCCGGACGAAACCGCGCTGCAGGTCCGGCTCTACGCGCTCGGCCTCCAGGCCTGCGGCAGGAAGGTGGACCCGGCGTCGCTTGCGTTCCTGCAGGACTCATCGGTGGTCGGCGCCGATGTGCCCGGGCCTGATACCGCGAGAGCGACGGCCCGGAGTTACATCCAGGGAATCAACGGCGGGGAGTTCCCGGCAAAGCCGGGGCCATTCTGCTCGCGGTGCGACTATGGGGCGATATGCTGCTGGAGGGCGGGGTAGGGGCGGGAGGTACGCCGCCCGCTCCACCGGGCTTCTTCAGGGGCGTCATGGACCTCCGCGTGCCCAGACGAAGGATCTTTCATTCGAGGAGCAGGGTCTCAAGGACGCCCCACGTTAGCAGCACCATACATACATAAGGGATCCCCGACACCGGGCAGGTGTCAGGAGGTCAGGGGATGGGAAGCGTGATGGATAATCTGTGCGGCACATGCAGCACGGATCAACACTGTTGTACGCGATTGACCGGTCTTATGTTGACGAGGAGCGAGTACGAGGCGCACTTTAGAGACTGCGAGGAAAACCTTCTCGTACAACAGTCCAACGGCATCTACACCGTAACGCCAAGAGACGGTGCAGCCTGTCCGCACTGGGATCGTGGCGGTTGCGCCGTCTATTCGAGCCGACCGATCGACTGCCGGCTCTATCCCTACAGGATGGCGCGGATCGATGGGAGAGACAGGAAATGTACAATTACCCTCAAGATGAGCACGCTCTGCCCGAAGGTTGATACGCTGAGCAGGTCGATGCCGGAGACCGAAGCACGCGCACTTGTCACGAAGTTCTGGAGAGAGGCTGCCGGAGACGAGACGGGCATCGCCGTCCGGTGCGAATCAGGGCTCGTCGATCGGCTGCGGTCCCGGCTTATGGCGGTGTTCCGGTGAAGGGGTCAGGAGATCTCTCCCTGCCGTGCCCATTACCGGCAGGCATCCGCCTTGTACTCCCTCCTCTATCCCTCCGGCCGTTGGTACTGTTAAACGTTCACGTGCAGGGGAGGCATAAAACCGCTCGCTGTCAGGTTTGAACCCGAAAAACAGAATGCTGCTATGGGGATTCGAACCCCAGTCGAGGGAGTGAGAGTCCCTCATGATTGGCCGGTCTACACTATAGCAGCGCATTGCACCAATGTGCTCTACATTATCTGATACGCTACTATTTAAAAATGTCGCGTACCCCCCTCCTTTCACCCCTGCCGGCAACCCTGTAATCGGAGCCCTATCCGGGCCGGGATTCCTCCATCAATCCACGTTCTCCATCACAGACATCAATAAGTAGCTGCCCGGCGTACCTATACCGGCAGTAATGAGCAGCGTCGAAGAGCAGATACGGGAACTTGAAGACGAGATCAAGAATACCCCGTACAACAAGGCGACCTCCAAGCACATCGGTCGCCTCAAGGCGAAACTCGCGAAGATTCGCGATGAGGCGGTAGCCCGGGCCATGGCCTCCTCCGGGGGCGGCGAGGGTTACTCCGTGAAGAAGTCGGGGGACGCCACCGTTGTCCTGGTCGGTTTCCCGTCCGTCGGAAAGAGTACGCTGCTCAACAGGCTCACCGGTTTCGATCTCAGCGAGACGGCGGATTACGCCTTCACGACCGTCTCCGTCATCCCCGGCGCGATGGAGCACCGGGGCGCAAAGATCCAGGTCCTGGATATCCCCGGCCTCATCGCCGGCGCTGCCATGGGCAAAGGGCGCGGGAAAGAGGTCATCGCCGTGGTGCGGAGCGCCGACCTGATCCTCGTCCTGGTCGACGTCTTCAACGAGCAGCACACGGACGTCCTTCTCCGCGAGCTCTACGATGCCGGCATCCGGATCAACCGGCAGAGACCCGATATCACCATAAGAAAGACGGGGAACGGCGGTGTCCGGTTGAACACCGTCGGCGCCGTCGATCTCGATCTCGAAGAGGTCCGCTCGATCCTCGCGGAGAACAAGATCGTCAACGCCGACGTCCTGGTCCGCGACGGTGCCACGCAGGACGACTTCATCGACGCGATGATCGGCAACCGGGTCTACGTCCCCGCGTTCATCGCGGTCAACAAGGTCGACCTGGTGGACGGGAAGACGCGGGCGGAGATCGAGGAAGAACTGACCGAACGGTTCGGCGAACCCCCCATCATGGTATCGGCACACAGCGGCTACCGCATCGAGGACTTAAAAGACGCCATATTCGATGACCTGGGATTCATGCGGGTCTATCTGAAGCCGGTCGGCGGCCCGGCAGATATGGACGAACCGCTGATCATCCGGAGCCCGGCGACGGTCGAGGATGTCTGCAACCGCCTCCACCGGGAGTTCGCGGACAAGTTCCGGTACGCAAAAGTCTGGGGCCGGTCGGCAAAGCACGACGCGCAGCGCGTCGGGATCACCCACCAGCTCGCGGATGGAGACGTCCTCTCCATCGTCACCCGCCGCTGATCACACTCTCCAGGACGGGAAGCGGAGCATCGGTCTTTATGGCCGTTCCCGAGTAGTGCGCGCGGCTCGCCCGGTACCCGAGGGCCGCGAGGCGGTCGACGACCGCCCCGATACCGCCGGGCGAGACCCGGAGCGATTTTGCTATGACGTGGTAGTCGTAGTGGCTCGACGTATTCAGCTCCTGCCGGCAGGTAGCGAGCAGCCGAGCGATCCGTGGCCCGGTCCCGACCGTGACGCGGGCAAGTGCCTCCTGCATCGCGGCAAGCGTCCCATCGTCGTTGATCCTCCCCGTCCAGAGGGGGCCGACCGGCACGAGGTCCGCACCGCAGAGCGCGCACCCCTCCGGTTCGGGGAGCATACCGGTCTGCTCCGTCCGGTAGAGGCAGCGGGGGCACTGCATCACGTAGCCGATCCGTGCAAGCGACCGGTCGGCCGCTGCCGCCCCTTCCCGGAGCCTGAGGTGCAGGCGATGGAAATGCTCGTGCGCGTAGCAGAAGAGCGGTTCCACCCCGCGGTCGTACTTGATCACCTCGCGCACGACAAACCCGAGAAGTGTCCGGAGGCCGACTTCGGCGTGGTACTCGGTGTTCCGCGGCCGGGAGAAGTATCGGCGCATGCCGGCTTTCAGGTGCGCCCCGCAGAGCGGCGCGGTGTCGGTGGCGGTGACGAAGAGGTATCTTTCGGCGCTCCGGGCTGCAGAGTCGACGAACGGCGCCGGGGTTCCGAAGGGGTCGAGGTCGACGGCATCGAACTTTCGTTCGCTCATCAGCGCGTTTGCGTCGCGCCGGGTGACATCGGCGACAAGGCCCAGGGCCTCGATG
>MPOY01000471.1 GCA_001896715.1 Methanoculleus sp. EBM-46 | reverse complement strand
CGCCCCGGCCGGGATTCGAACCCGGGTCGAAAGCTCCGGAGGCTTTCAGGATATCCACTACCCTACCGAGACTGCCATATGATGTTGTCCTGTATGGTATAAAAGGTCAGCGGGAGGGCGGGTTTGACGCCCTTCGCGACTCGTAGAGATGCCAGATCTTGCACGCTCCCTCGTGGCTGACCATGCAGGGGCCGATGGGGGTGCGCGGGGTGCAGGCCTTCGCAAAGAGCCGGCAGTCGGACGGCCGGGCAACGCCGCGCAGCACTTTGTCGCATATGCAGGCCGAATGTTTGTCCACGTGCCGGATCTCGATATCGAACTTCTTCTGCGCATCGTAGTCCTCGAACTCAGGTTTCAGGCGAAGGCCCGAGGCCGGTATAACGGGAAAGCCGCGCCACTCGACGTCGAACGGCTCGAAGGCCTCATACATGAGGCGTTGCGCCTTGACGTTCCCTTCCCGGGAGACCGCGCGCGGGTAGGCGTTCTCCACCCGGTGAACCCCTTCGCGGACCTGGCGCACCGCCATGAGGAGGCCGAGGAGGATATCCTCCGGCTCGAACCCCGCGACGACCTGCGGGACGGGAAACTGCTCGTACTCCTTGTATCCCATCACGGCACAGACGTGCCCGGGGAGAAGGAACCCCTCGAGCGCCGCCTCGCCCCGGGCAAGGAGCCACGCCATCGCCGGCGGGACGAGCCGGTGACAGGAGAGGATCGAGAAGTTCTCCGGCGGGCGGGAGAGGATCGTGGCGGCGACCGTCGGCGCGGTGGTCTCGAACCCGACCGATATGAAGACGACCTCCCGGTCGGGCTCCCTCTCTGCGATCTCCACCGCCCTGTGAATGCCCTGCACCACCCGGACATCCCCGCCGCTCGACTCAAGCGAGCCCTTCGACCCGGGGACACGCAGCAGGTCGCCGTAGGTGGCGACGGTGCAGCCCCGTTCCACAAGGTCGAGCGCGGCGTCGATCTCGCCCTGCGGCGTGATGCAGACCGGGCACCCCGG
>MPOY01000364.1 GCA_001896715.1 Methanoculleus sp. EBM-46 | reverse complement strand
CTCCACCGTCGCATATATCACCCACAGCAGGTTTCCTACAACCCAGGCTCCAAACCCTGCCCGCCGGATGCCCTGCGAGCGCGAAGCCACCAGCGCCGCTCCGGCCATCCCGAGCACCACCGCCGGACCCTGCAGAGGATCGACGGGGATCACCGCACCCCCACCCTCGCGTTCCCCTCCCGCACGAGCCGTGCGTAGCACCTCTCGCATATATTCGTCCGCGCCTCCCTCGAGCGGTACACCGCCCTCCTCTTCCCGCAGAGACCGCACCGGCCAAGCTCCACCTTCACCCGCTCGAACGCTCCCGGAGCAAGCACCCCGGGCAGCGGATGTACAACATTTGCCCCCGTGCCGCCAGGGGGTGCGCAAACAGAAGCGCAAACATGTTCAGGATATAAATTCTTCAATACGCTGGTATTTTTACGATCTACCTTTAAATAAGTACTTTCGGTCTTTTCGTTCGCGGCAAGTCCTAAAACACACGACATGCGTCCCCGGTGCTCTTCCCGTGGAGTAGGTGGATGGTGTGTTCCTGAATCTGCCGCTAACAATCCCTGATCGCCGCGATCGATCTCTGATAAAATCTCTCTTTTCGCCGTATCCTCCTCATCCCGTTGATGTCTCCCCTCCCCGATCCCTTTGCGGCTATGGTTGCGCGCCCCTTTGCAGCACGGGTCCGGCATACCGCCACTCCCGCCGGAAGGCGGCGGGGAGGGGTCTTCCTCCTCCAGCCAGACCGAGAGCTCGGCCGTCCACTCCCGGTAGCGGCCGGCATCGAACTGGAAGTGGGATTCGTGCCGGCGGATGGTCGTCTCGGCGGAGTTATCGGTGACCGTCGCATCCACCATGCTGATGGCGGGGCACTTCTCCAGCAGCCCGCAGTAGGTCGTGCCCCTCGTCGTGTAACCCTGCAGGATCCGCCGGACCTGGTGGTAGGAGAGCCCCGTCGCCTCCTGCAGCATCCGAACCGTGAACGTCTCCCAGCCCATCCGGGCGATGGTGGCTATGGCCGCCGCCTCGTTCTTGGTCATCTTCGAGTCCTGCCCGCCGCCCTCCCCGTTGATCGCGCCGTAGAGCCGGGCCGCGGCATCGAAGTCTTCCCGGGCCGCCATGATCCGGACCCTGCCGTCTGCCTCGTGATGCTCCCGTTGCATGAACCGCAACATCGCGTGGCACTTGATCAGGTCGAAGAGCATGGCGGGGTTCCTGCGGTTCGCGACGCTCGAGAACCCAATTCGGCCGGCAAAGGGGATATGGATGGTGATCCGGTGCTGCTTCACGATCGCCCAGAGTGCGCGGGCGGTCAGGACATCCGGGTCGTCTTCTCCCCGGTACCTGCCGGCCTCCACCTGCTTGAGGTGTTCGAGCACCCTCCTGTCCTGCTCGGCCGAGTCGTCGATCCAGACCGTCAGCATCCGGTTCATCACCTGGTCGTCGCCGGGGTTCTCGACCTTCGCGAGCCACCAGACGCACCGCTCGGGTATCGAACAGACCCGGAGTTTTCTCTCGGTCGTGAGGGTCCGGTGCTCGATCGGTTCGTGGAAGTTCGTCGTCGCCGATTTGAGGACCTCCTGGAGGTCATCCGAGAGCGCCATATCGTCAAAGAGGAAGACCGTCCCCGGCAGGAGATCGTCGGCGTAGTAGAGCGCCTTATCAGAGACGGTGCCGGTAAGCCGGTAGTCTTTCGGAATAAGGTTGAGCATCGTCGTGCAGGCGTGGCTCTTCCCTTTGCCCGAGTTGCCCGATATCGAGACATGAAGACCGTTTGTGTTCTCGACCGACTGTGAGGCGACCGAGAGGGCGAGACACTCGGCAACCGTTCGGTCGCCGACGTGGCTCTTGTTGAAGGTGTCGAGCAGGAAGGCGAGCGGGTCGCCGGTCCTGAGGATCGCAAGAGCACGCTCGCGGTGCTCGTCGTCCGCCGGAGGAGGGGTGGGTTTCTCCTCCGGCTCTTTCTCCTCTCTCTTCGGCGTCCGCTTCGGCTCGTACATCTCCCGGAGTTCCGGCCAGCGCTGCGCTCCTCCGCCGCAGGATTCGTGGTGGCAGCCGGCAAAGAGGGCGCCGTTCGCGAACTGGATGGCAAACGCGCCGTCTTTATGCGCCCCCGAGAACGGATACACCGCGAGGGTGTAGAGGGTCCCGCCCTGCCAGGGCCGGGTGCTCCGGACGCCGATGTTGTGCTCCGCGAGCCAGCGGCCGAGGTCGATGCCGGCGCCCTTCTTCGGCGGTGATGGTCCCTCCCGGGGGAGGAGCCCG
Organism: Methanoculleus sp. EBM-46; assembly: GCA_001896715.1. Classification (GTDB taxonomy): domain Archaea; phylum Halobacteriota; class Methanomicrobia; order Methanomicrobiales; family Methanoculleaceae; genus Methanoculleus. The sequence goes on along the minus strand of MPOY01000364.1, from coordinate 731 downwards.
GCGATATGCCGGAGCCGCTCTATCGGGACGAGAGCGATCTCGTCTGGCGCGGCGAGGACCCTCGCCCGCCGGTGGGGCCGCTCGGGGGTGTTGTCGCCTTTCCGCGATGCTGTCCCGTAGAGTTTCCATATCCGGGCGGCGTTGTGGTTCGCGGTGTCGACCGTTATGCGATCGTTTGAGAAGAGGGCGTCGAGGGTCGCGAGTGCCTCCTTCACGAGTGCGGTCGCGGGCTCGTCGTTAGGAAGGTCTACCCGGTAGAGGAGGTGGGCGCCGTTCCCGGAGTCTGCCCGGATGGGTTCCGGGAACCCCTGCTCCGCGAGGTATGCGGCTATCCGGTCCGCGGCGGCGATAGCCGCTTCGTGTTCGGCGTCGGTCGACGAGACGCCGCTCGGCCGGGTCGGGTCGATGTCGACCGGGAGCCAGCGGCGGCGGGTGATGTCGGCGTCCGCGGTCGTGGCGTCTTTCCGCGAGAGGCGCAGCTTGATCCGGTTTGCCCGCCGGGCGAGGAGGGCGGGGTTCACGGCGTTTAAGGTGACGTAGATCCCGGCGACCGACGGGTCGGCGTCGAGGGCTTCCGCGGCCCGGGCGAGGCTCTCGTAATCATCGAAGTAGCCGGAGTGGGTGACGCCGTCGGCGAGCGCCCTGACCTCGACCACGCCGTCGGCAAGCATCCTCACCAGAGAGAGGATCTCGCTGCTCATACCGTCACCCCCAAAAAGAGGGGGGCGCTT
>MPOY01000076.1 GCA_001896715.1 Methanoculleus sp. EBM-46 | reverse complement strand
TCTTATCCCGACGAAAGGGTAGTGCACCAGAATATAACCGAAAATGTCTTCCACAGAACCTGACCCCGTTACGTTGAGCAATGCCCGACGTTCACATCAAAGAATTACATTGGAGGAGGTTTTTTTATTATCGGTTGTATCTTCGGGGCACTACCGAGTAGTTACGGAAATTTTTGGTCGGGTCCACCGAGATCTATTATCAGGTATATGCCGGAGGCACTGCGCTCTGGCTGCTTCGATGAATCCCCCGGAACAAACCGCTACTCCAGCGCCAACAGATCTTTCAAAAGAACGCTTATCGATTCCATATCCTCGACCGAACACCGCCCGATCTTTTTGACGAAGCGATCCTCCGAGAGGGCAACAATCTGGAATATCAGCGCGGCACTATCTGAAGTAAGCCCGTTCTGTGAGCTCTTCTCGATGCCGTACGTGTGCGGGAACGACAGAGCCGCCGGGGTCGTCGTCAACGGGACCACGATGGTCATACCCCCGTAGGCGACGGCGATCACCACGGCAGGACGCAAACCCGCTTGTTCATGCCCCCGTGCATCGGCGAGGTCCACAAACCAGATATCGCCTCTGCTCCGGCGCATCCTAATGCCTCATCGACCGGATACCGGCCCGCTGCCACTCCTGCAGTTCGGCTTCGAGCGCCGCCTTCTCTTCATCGGCGGGGACAAAGAGGTACTGTTTCGCCCGGTTGACGCCCTTGACGATCTGCTCCCCCGGGTAGAACGACTTCATCCTCCGAACCGTCCGGTAGGCCTGCTCGGGCGGGTGGTGCAACTCGTAGGCCAGGTATCCGTAAGTCGCCCCGATCTCAAGCAGGGACGGGCTTTTATCGAAGAGGCTGGTGAGCCCGGCAACGGCATCCGCCTCAGCGGAAGAGAGCGTGCTCTCCGTCTCGCACCGGGAAAATTCATCGGCATGCTGGTAGTACTCCCGTGCAAGGTCCGGCGAGTAGGGCCCCCGGACGTAGAGGTGGAACGAGTAGCAAAACGCCACCCCTTTCAACTTCAGCAGGTAGATGAGTTTCTGGGCGATGAGCCGGTGCTCGAACCGGTTTTTGTCCATCCGGAATCCCGCTTCCCGGAAACAGGCAATGACTTTGCTTCTATCGCTCGCAGGCATCGTCATCACAGTCCAGGAGTTTGCAGAGCCAGCTTCGGATACGCCGCCACTCAAGAAGTCCTTCCGGGGTGATGGCGTAGAGTTCGAGTTCCTTTCCTTCGAGCGTCACCTTCTCGGAGCGGAGGTACCCCATAGCGACGAGTTTTTTGAGGTTTGCATAAAGCACGCCGTCGCTCAGGTTCAGCCCGGCCTTGAGCTGCCGTGCGGTGGCCCCGTCCTCCCCGAGCTCGGAGAGAGCCCAGAGTATCTCCAGGCGCACCCGGGAGATGAGGGTGCTGTCCACGTCTTCGGACTCTTCCACGATTGTTATAAGATCATCAGGCATAGGCGACTTTTAGTTTTGAGTAGATCTTGGAGTTAGAGGAGATAAAGGATTCGGGCGGTGTTTCTTATGTGTCAGCGGGTTAATATACCCACACAAGGACACGACGCAGTCAACTACCCCGCGCCTTTTAGGAGGGGCTTGTAACAAGGTTAAATGTCCTTAAAGCGTCACAATTCTGAAGGCATGGGATCGTGCTATCGGACGATCTCATGGGCTCGAGGGAAACCAAACTGGCAAACTTAGGTTGCGAGCAACTTCATCGAGCCTAAAAAAGGCATGACGCCAGCAATGAGGGAAGATACTACGGATCGAATATGGACCTGGAAGGAGCTCTTGACGTATCATTTTCAGTTATAACTTAGAGCACTACCCCGTTTCTGCATCTTATCACCTCCATCCCGAAGCTTCCGGCATAACCGGGAAAATGGACGTGTACGCGTATTGCAGGTGCAAAACGATAGCCCTTTCTGAACGCAGGGGGAAGGGGCGGGAGTTTGAGGGGCCTTGAGCAACGACATCAAGAGAAGGGTTGCGGCGCCTGCGAGGAGCGAGCATCAGGTATCTCCCCGATCGTTCCCGCACAGCCCGGCCGCCCCTCGTATTCCCCCGGAGAAAGAAGAGTCGCCGGCAGCCCCGTGCGAGCCGATACCACGCCACCCGCCTTCACCCCCGGATCACCTTTATGCCGGATGCCGGCAACGGGGGGTCCATGCTCGGCGATACCCAAACAATGCAGCAGCAGGCGGTGATGGGCGGGATCGAGGAGATGATCCAGTCGATGCCCGATTACGCCGAAGTCAGGGAGGCTCTCCGCTCGCTGGACTTCATACCGGAGCAGGATGACGCCGACGTCGCAATCTGGGTCCAGCCCGATCTCAGGATCTTCGTCCTGCTCCGGATGAACCTCGGGGGCGGATACGCGGGTTACAAGATTGCCGCCTACGATGAGGCCGACACCGCCCGGTGATCGCCGCAGGTCAGGTTTATCCCGGCGTACGCAGTAGGGGGAGCCATGCACAGACAGGTAACCATTGACCGGGAGGAGCAGGAGAGGGTGAGGGGCCGGGTCCGGGAGGTCATCGCCACGAGCCCTGCCTACGGCGATATCCGGGCGGGCCTCGAACACCTCGGGTTCCAGGCAAAAGAGGACAACCCCGCTCTCGCCCTCTGGGAGAACGGCGAGAACGAACTCTTCGTCATGGTCCACATGGACCCCGACACCGGCCGGCTGCGGGACTGCGAGGTGAAGACGTTTGAGGAGATGGAGGGGTTCGAGTAACGATCACGCCCTGCCGGACGGCTCCGAGAAGAGCGATATGTAGTCGCCGATGAGGACGGCGGCGAAGACGAGGACGTAGATCAGGTGCGCAAGCGTCCCCGAAAAGATCCTAAAAACCTCGATGCCCGTCATATCGCTCGCGAGCATGAAGACCCGGAAGATGAAGGCGACCACGAAGACGGCGCCGAGGGCGCCGAAGATCGGCCCCGGCAGGTTCAGGGGGAATACGAGGGTGCAGAAGAGGTCGCCGAGCAGAAAGATCACCGCGATCAGGATGAGGAACCCGACGTTGGCGTTGAGGAACGCGACCACGCGGAGAAAGACCGGATTCCCGACATAAACGTCGGCGAAAACGTTCAGGACGCCGATCAGGATCAAAAAGAGGATGATCCCGGTGAGCCTCGATACGAGGATGCCGGCAAGTGATCCCTTCCTGCCCATCCCGGAGAGGAAGGGCGCCCCACCTATATGGAAGTGTCGTCGCATCGCAACGTTCATCTCTCTCCCGGCCGTGATCACTCATGAGAGCCCCGTGAAGTTTGCAACCTTTGCCGCCTGTTCGGAGGAACTTGGGGCCACGTCGTCCAGAAACGACATGACCACCCTCCTTGCGCGTCTGCTCGCCACAGCGGCGCCGGACGATATCGCCGTCGTCTGCTACTTCACGCTCGGCGATATCGTCCCCGGCTACAGCGGAGTGACCACGGGGATAGGGGACCGGACGGTGGCGGCGGCCATCGCCCTTGCGGCCGGGACCACACCCCTCTCCGTCGAGGCGGCGGCCCGGGAGACCGGAGATTACGGTGACGCCGCCGCCCGACTGGCCGGGGCAGGCCCCGCCGCCGAACCCCTCACGGTCGCGGCCGTCCACCGGGGCCTCATGGATATCGCACGGGCAGCCGGCCCGGGATCGGCCGAGAGAGAGGTAGAAACCCTTGCCGCGCTCCTTTCTGCCGCGACGCCGCCCGAGCGGCGCTCCATCGTCCGGCTCGCCACCGGGAAGATGCGGCTCGGCGCCGGGG
>MPOY01000265.1 GCA_001896715.1 Methanoculleus sp. EBM-46 | reverse complement strand
TCCAGGCCGGGTTTTTGTCGTAATACTTGAAATTGTAGTATTTGTGCCCGTACCTATCCCTCAGGTCGACGATATCGGCGGTGATGACCGCGCCCGAACCAACGACGGACTCCGGCACCTCGTACACGATATACCCCTCGTACTTTCCATTCCGCTCCACCCACTCGTTCCCGTGATAGACCTCCCCGATATTTGCCAGGTGGTCCGCCCGGACCGAGACCGGATAGTAGGTTCTGCCGTTCCCTGTCAGGATGAACTGTTGTGCCGGCGGCGCGTAGATGGTGGTCTGGTAGCCGTCTCCCCGGTATCCGCGGTGAGTGATCACAACGTGAACGAAGAGGTAGCGCCACCCCGGAGGCGCAGTGGACTTGACAGGCTCCCCCGCAGGTTCGTACCCGCCACGATCGGTGGATGAGACAACCTTCAGAGATATCTCGTTATCCTCGTTTGCATCCCGAAACATAACGATCTCTCCGGGGAAGAGTAAGTCGTCATCCATCTCGGAGGGCAGGGGATCGCGGTAGTCGGTGATCGGTGCAGGCGGCGTCGCGGTCGTGGGGCGTGCTTCGTAGTTATACGATGAGCGGGGTGCCGCTGTGCATCCGGCAACGAGCATCGTGACCACGAGGAACGTTATAATCAGGAGCGGTCTCTCCATACTATTCAGGATCTCTAACGAGAAGGATAAGGGTTCTGATTCCATCCGCTCTCCCAGGATACCTGGCCGTTATTCCAGCTCCCGGTTGCTGAAGGTGGATTACCCCAAACTCCAGTCTCGTTCCACCTCTCACCGGCGAGACCGGGGTGATCCCGCCCCGGGGCCCGCCGGTCTGCACTTCGATATACTCCGGAACAGCCGATCTGCAGACTTATTAGCACAATCAGAAACATTCATATTACAAAATCGACAACAGGAAACAGATGATAACTCTCCCGGCGAACCGCCTCCTCTGTATCGCCCTGCTGCTCATGGTCGTCCCGGTCGCCGTATCCGGGGCCCCGGTCACCCGGACGCTCTCCACTGCCGAGCCCGGGGCGGGGGAGGCCTTCACTGTCTCGCTCTCGATCGAGGACGTGGCCCTCGGCGGGGTGGTCGAGACCCTGCCCGCAGGCTACGCCTTCGCTGAGACCGACCACCCTGCCGACCGGATCCTCGTCCGGGGCCAGAAGATCGCGTTCGCGGTGATGAACGATACCCGGATCGCCTACTCCGTCCGGGCCCCCGCTTCCGGGAGCGGGGATATCACCGGCCAGTGGGAGGACTTCATCGGTGAAGTGGACGGTGCCATCCCTGCATCGCACGTCGCGGTGGACGGCATCGAGACGGCGGCGGAGAGCGGTGGAGCAAGCCCGGTCGCACAGGAGGCCGCTTCACCGTTTGCGGTCCTCGCGGCGATCGCCGGCATCCTCATCGCGGCAGGCCGGGGTGGTCGCCGATGAACCGGCGCTGCCTCCCTGCCCTCGTTCTCCTCCTGCTCGTCGCCGTCCAGGCCGCAGCGGCAGAGGGTATCCCGGGGGATGCCGACGGCGACCGGGTGCTCACCCGCGCCGAGTACGTAGCGGCGGCCCTCGCCTATATGATCGGCGACAACGATCTCGCCCGGGCCGATATACAGGATGCCGCACAGGTCTACGCCTTCTGGGACGGCAGGCCCCGCGAGATCACCGACTCGACCGGGAAGACGGTGACGCTCTACCGTCCCCTGCGCCGGGTGGTGATCTTTGCCGGCGAGTCCCTCGAGACGCTGCGCTCGCTTGGGTTCGATATGGAGAAGGTCGTCGCCGTCGATAAGTACAGCCACGCGAAGAACACCTTCTTCCCCGAATGCCGGGAGATGGGGAACGTCGGATCGATCTGGTCCCCCGACATGGAGAGGGTCCTCATCCTCAGGCCGGACACCGTCTTCCTCTACGCGACGATCAGCACCGCAGCCTGCGACGACATCCAGAACCGGCTCGAGGCGAGCAGCCCCGGCATCCGTGTCCTCCGGTTCGACTGCTTCAAGCCCGCCACCTACCCTGACGAGATCCGGACAATCGCCTCGATCATCGGCAAGGAAGAGCGCGGCGAAGAGTTTGCGGCATTCTACGAGTCTACGATGGACCGGATCCGGGATGGCGCTGCGGGCATCCCGGACGGCGAGCGTACCCGGGTCTACTTCGAGTACTGGTTTGACTACACGACCGTTGCGGCCAGTGCGGGATATAATGAGAAGACGGAGATCGCCGGCGGGACAAACCCCTTCGCCACCGGGACCGCCGAGTATCCCGTCGTCGACCCGGAGGCGATCCTCGTCGCCAACCCGGAGGTCGTGATCAAACTGGCCGGGCAGGGCCTGGCCGTCGGTGGGTATGCCGGGCACGATATCGCGGCGCTCGACGCGATCCGATCGGATATGCTTGGACGGCCCGGTTGGTCGGGGATCTCTGCGGTGAAGGACGGTCGCGTCTACGTCATCCACTCCGACATCCTCGGTGGCGCCCAGCACTTCATCGGGACCGCCTACCTCGCGAAGTGGTTCTATCCCGACCGGTTTGCCGACCTTGACCCGCACGCTATCCACCAGCGATACCTCACCGATTTCCAGGGTATCGACTTCGACCTCGCGTCGGAGGGGACGTTCGTCTACCCGTGACCGGTGCAGCGATGGAACAGAGCGTCGTCATCCAGGAGGGGTATACCCGGCTGAAGAAGACCCGGACCCTCTTCATCGGGGGGCTCATCGCCGGCCTCGTCATCCTCATCGGTGTCGCGGTCACGCTCGGGTCCGCCGACTACACCGTGGCCGAGTCGTACATCGCGATCCTTGCCGGCCTCTTCCCCGGGATCTTCAGCGCCCCGGATCTCGCGACGACCATCGTCTGGGATCTCCGCCTCCACCGGGTGCTCTTTGCAGTCTTTGCCGGGTTCGGGCTCGCGGTGGCGGGATCGGTCATGCAGGGGATCCTCCGAAACCCACTTGCAAGCCCCTTCACCCTCGGGATAGCCTCGGCCGCCACCACCGGCGCCTCGATCGCGATCGTCCTCGGCGCCGGCATCGCGGGCAGCGAGTACCTCGTCATAGCAAACGCCTTCCTCTTTGCCCTGCTTGCCGCGCTCGCCATCTACGGCATGGCCCGCTACCGGGGGATCGGTTCCGAGACGATGGTCCTTGCCGGGATAGCCATCATGTACCTCTTCTCGGCGGTGACGTCGCTCCTCCAGTACGTCGGCAGCGCCGAACAGCTCCGGGCGGTGGTCTTCTGGACGTTCGGTTCGGTCGACAAGTCCACCTGGCCGAAACTCGGAATCGTGAGCCTCGTCCTCGCCTGCACCATACCCTACCTCCTCTACCGCGCCTGGGACTTAAATGCCCTCGCCGAGGGCGACGAGGTGGCGGCCGGACTCGGTGTGCCCGTGGAGCGGTCGATGATCGTCTTCATGATGATCGCCTCTCTGATCACCGCGGTGATCATCTGTTTCACCGGGACGATCGGGTTCATCGGGCTCGTGGCCCCGCACATCACCCGGATGGCCATCGGCGGGGATTTCCGCACCCTCCTTCCCGCATCCGGCCTTGTCGGCGCCGTCCTCCTCCTTGCCGCCGACAGCATCGCACGGAGCGTCCTTGCACCGCAGATCATACCGGTCGGTATCGTGACCGCGTTCCTCGGGGTGCCGTTCTTCATCTACCTCTTCATGCACCGGAGGGATGCCTGATGGCACTGCTCTCGGTCGAGGATCTCTCGTTTGCCTACCGCGACCGCGAGATCCTCTCCCGTGTATCGTTCCCGGTCGACACCGGGGAGGTTCTCGGGCTTGTCGGACCGAACGGGTGCGGGAAGACGACGCTCATCCGATGTGTCGACGGCATGCTCACCCCGGGGAGCGGCAGAGTGCTGCTTCACGGCCGGGACCTCCGGGATATGCACCGCCGCGATATTGCACGGGCAATGGCCTACGTCCCGCAGTCGGCCGGGAACCAGACGGCGTCGACAGTCTTTGAGACGGTCCTGATGGGGCGCCGGCCCTACCTGAACTGGACGGTGAGCCCTGCCGATGAGGAGAAGGTGGTCGAGGCCCTCGCCATCCTCGACCTCGGCGGGCTTGCCCTCAGGAAGATCCGCGAGCTCTCCGGCGGGGAGCGCCAGCGGGTGATGATCGCCCGGGCGCTCGTCCAGGAGACCGGGGTGGTCCTCCTCGACGAGCCGACGAGCAACCTGGACATCCGTCACCAGATGGCGGTCATGGAGGTCCTCTCCGGGCTTGCCGATGAGAGGGGGCTTGCGGTCGTCATCGCCCTCCACGACCTCAACCTTGCGGCCACCTACTGCCACCGCCTGCTCGTCATGAAGGCCGGAGAGGTCTACGGCTACGGGGAGCCGGAGGAGGTCCTCACCCCGGATATGATCGAGCGCGTCTACGGGATCGAGGCGGTGGTGAAGCAGGACCTCCCGGCGCCCTACGTGGTCCCGGTCAGGCCGGGGCAACTGCGGGAGGGGGCGTAGGGCGCCCCCCGCCTCATCCCCCGGGAATAGTCAATGCTTCTTTTGACTCCACAACCGGGTGCATCTCTGTAGCCAAAGCCACTCCAGGGGAAGCCGAGCTTCATGAGGGCGACGGGATCGTCCGTCTCAATCAACCGGAAGACTTGTGTTCCCCGCGAGTCGACCCACTCGTCGATCACGGTCACGCCTTCCGAGATCTCCTCTCTGGCCCGCGTTTCCATGATCTCGGCCGTCTTCCCGGGCTCCCCGGGGGAATACGTTCATGAATTGCATGCCCTTCCCCTTTCGTTGCCGCATCCCGCCATACCGGGATGGACGGCCGACGTCATGGGTTTTGAGGTGTAAAAGCCCGGTGAAGGGCGGACCGTCCGCTACGCCCGCTCTCCCATCCGCTCCTTCACCCGGGCGGCGATGAGCATGGCGGTGACGGCGGAGAGCGTAAGGAGCACGATCATGTTCTGGTCGGCCGTGCCCACGACAACGACGAGGAGGATGGAGGTCAGGGGCGCACCGAGAGCAAAGGTGAGGGCGGCAGCCTCGATGCAGAGGACCAGGATCGCGACGGGGATGCCCGGGAAGACGAGGCTCAGGGCAAGCCCTACAAGCGTGGATGAGAAGATGATGGGAAAGAGCGGGCCGCCGATGTACCCGCTCTTGAACGAGAGGGCAAGCAGGAGAATCTTGGCGATAGCCATGCCAAGGAGCATGACGGCCCCGAACCGGGCCGGGTCGGTGATGATCCCGTGGATCTGGGCTTCCCCGGAGAAGAGCAGTTCGGGGATGGCGTAGCCGACGGCCGCAACCACCACCCCGGCGGCGAGAACGCGGGTGACGACTGCGTCGCCAAATACCCGGTCCAAGATCTTCTCGGCCGCCTGCATGGAGACCCCCGCAAAGACCGCGAGCAACGATCCGGCGATGCCGAGGGCGACCGCGTAGAGGATATAAACTGGCAGGAACTCGCCCATCGGCTCGAACGGGATGCTCCGGGCAAAGGATGGGAAGCCGATGAGCAGGTAGAAGCCGAAACCGATGGTGCCGGCGAGGAGGTTCCAGGTGAGGAGCCGGAGGGCGTTCTTATTGCCGCCGACCTGAAACTCGGTAGCGAAGACCCCGGTGAAGAGCACGCTGCCGATGACGCCGTTGAACGCCGAGGCAAGGGCGGCGACATCGAACCCGAGCGCGGCCGAAGGCGATTCGATCCTGAGTCTCTTCCGGACAAACGAGGAGACATACATGAGGAGAAGGGTGATGGTCCCTTCCGGGCCGATGCTTGCCCCGGAGAGGAGCGAGAAGAGCGATGAAAGGAGGGCGCCGGGAAAGGTTCGATGATCGGGTTTCCCTCCCTCCCCGCCCTTGAGCGAGTCTGCAAACCCCTCGTGGATCACGTCGGGAGCGTGCAGGTACTTGCGGGAGAGGCCGACGAGCAGCGAGAAGAAGACCACCGCGGCCGGGATTGCCCAGGGGGTGACCACCAGGAGACTGTCCTCACCCCAGATGGTCTTGTTGAGCTGTGCATAAAGGCTCAGGTACGCCACCGTGAAGACGATGGCGATTACGGCTATGAAGACGACCTGCCACACCCTGAGATCCACGGTGCTGCCCGGTACTTCCGGCGGCGCCGGGCCTTCTGCGGATGCTGGCACGGGAGACACGACATAATGAGCTCGCCTTTTTGATTAATCTGTCTTGTGGTTTGCTTATCCCGGAATCACGCCGCCTAAAGGGTTTAAAAAAAGTTTTTGTGCCCGGAACAGGCGCTGTTCCGGGTTACTTCTGCCGGGGCCGCGTCTCGATCGTCTCTTTCTTCACAACTTCCGCCGGTGGTGGCACCTCCCGCCGCATGGCCTCCGCCTCCTCCCGCGTCGGGGGTGTCATGGCCCCCGATGACTGGATCAGGCTGGTGTCCGCTTCCTGAGGCCAGTTATCCTTATCAAAGCCCGGTCTGTCATCCAGCTGCTGCTTGTCGATGTTCACGACGAAGTTGTCGTCGCCCGAACGGTAGATCACGGCCTCGGGTGGGATAGCAAAATGCTTTGCCCCCATGCCAAGCGTGCCCCCGTGCTTGAGCACCAGGTACTTCACCCGGCCCTCGGGAAAAGAGACCCGCATATCCGATATACTTCCGATATCGTCGCCCCGGGAGTTGATCACCTTCTTGTTCATGATGTCGTCGGCCGACATGTGCCATTCTTCCCCTGTCGTCCGCGTCCTTCGCTCCAGAACCGTTCCTGAACGTTCCTGCACCTTCTTCACCTCCATTGCCTCCACCTCAGGGAGACATGCCTCCTGAAGCGGGGTGCACTGAGTGCCGGGCGTCCATAAAATGGTTTTGCATCCGGATGGCCCGGAAGTCTCTCCTGAACCGGCAGCCCGGGAGCCCGGGATATGCGCCATCAGGGAAAAACGGGCCATTATGTGCGCCATTCTGGGAGGAGAGGCCGGGATGCGGCTCGGGTTTAAATAGATGGAGTTATGTACTGCATACGCCAATCCCCTCTTCATGGAGTCCACTATCAGACTCAATCTCACCAGGGTCCTGGAGGTGACAGGCGAGCTAAAGCACTTCCTCGATCTGGGCGCCATCCGCCTGCAGGCGGCGGGGCAGTTATCACAGGAAGCATCCGAGGCGCTGATCTTTGCGATGGCCGACGAGCTTGAGGATCATATCCGGGCGATGCGCGACCGGCAGGGAACCGCTACCATCCGCGACATCCGCACCTGGATCCGGGCCTGGATAGACGAGCAGGAAGCGGCACTCGGGGTAAAGCCTCCGGGAAACGGGGACCGGGGGTGAGCGCCTCGCACCTGAAGGGCGTTTAGGGCTCCGCGCAGGAGGGTTCAACCCCGGCACCGGAAGAACACTCGCGCGGCGACCCACGGTCGGTTCCTGTTCGCGCTGTGTCGGTCAATCCTCGGCAAACCGGCGCGGGAAGTGCATTGTTCCCCTTCGGCAATTATATGGGGCTGGCCTATCCGCATCGTCGCGCGAGTGTTCTCTCTGCCGTATCCGGGTCTGATGCCGCGCAGCCGCGCACACACGTGGATCCGGCGGTCTGGCATACAGGTATTCATGGGAGAAAAGCCTCTCACCGGGGGTTCAACGGCCGGGGCAGGATGTTTCGTATCGGTTTGTATGCCTTTATATCCGGCACGATCTTCGCTTCTCCTCTATGATGCATCCACCATCATCGGGACGAACGGGCCTGCCGGCAACGATACCCACGATCTGAAAATTTATCACCACCCACCACCCATGCAGCCCCGATGCCTCACTTCGACCTCTTCTTCAAGACCGAAGAGTTGCGGCGGAGGCTTGAGCCGCACCTTCACCTCATCCCGCCGTACTTCCGGTTCACCGTCCGGGTAGGGACACCGGAGGTCCGCTATTTCGATCCTAAGGATCCGATGTGGAAGGGGTTCCCCTTCCCGGTCCCGGAAAGAACCGTCTACGTCTTCGACGATGCGATACCCGCACGGGCGCTCGGGGGCGGTATGGATATGCGGGCGAGCGTCCGGGTCACGCGCGGAGATACCGACGACGAGGCGATCGTCCTCCGCATCTGGCACGAGATCCTGCACGCGATCGGGCAGCCGGCGGATGATATGGTCCGGCGGGCGGCCGAGTGGCAGAGTGTCTCCGAACGGCTCGTGTGGGCGGCCTGGCAGTCGCTCTCCCGGCCGGTGGATGTGCCGTTCTGGCACCGGAAGTTCTACGCCTGGCTGACGGAGCGAGCGGAGAGTGGTGCAGGGGGAAGATAGGGCACGGTGCCCGGCATCCTCTGGCGAAACCGGTGGCGGGCTGTCGCTCCTGTGGCTATCAGAGGCTACGCCTTGCCAGTAAATCATATCTACCGGCAAACCCAATCTGACAGTATGCGGTCTCTTGCAATTTCACTCGTTGTCATGCTTGCTCTCGGCCTGGCTTTGATCTCGTCCGGTTGTATGCAGAACGGGCCTGCTCCCGACACATCGGCGCCGGAAGACGGCAGTTCTGTAGAACGGGGGAACTACACGTCAAATGAGACACTCGTTGCCTTCGTCGAGAGTGCGGCCGCTTATGTCAGGGAAAATGGGAAGGAGAAGGCGCTTGCCGAATTCAGCGACCTAAACGGCTCGTTCATCCAGGGCGAACTCTACATCTACGCGTATGACTTCAACGGCACCACCCTCGCCCATCCGGTCAACCCGGAAAAGATCGGTGTCAACCGCCTGAACGAGACCGAAGGGGATGTGGGGATCTTCCTTCGGAAGATGAACGATGCTGTCAGATACGGGGACGGTTTCGGCCGGATTGCCTACATCAACCCCATGCGTGACCGGGTGCTTGAGTCGAAACTGGCGTACGGGGTGCAGATAGATGAGACCTGGTGGCTTGGTTCCGGGGTCTATACCGGTTCGGTGGACCTGGATACATCCGGGTGAGGCGGAAGCCCGGCCCGGCGATGCCCTTTACCAGGAGGTCGAGGAGAGGCGGGTTATATGGTGAGGAACCCCTTTTTTACAATAACCCGCAAAATAATGATCGATGAGGCTGCCGTACGGGGACCGGTTCGGGAGGAAGAAAGAGGCAGAGAGACCGGCGATACCGCCGGATGAGTTCTCGCAGCAACTTGCCTGCTCCCGGGCTGAGGCAGAGAAGATCCTCGCTGCGGCAGAGGGCGATCTCGCGACCCTTACCGGGATGCGATGGAGCCTTGAGCACACGTCGCTCATCCTTGGAGCGGCGATACTGGTCAACCTGGCGCTTCTGTTCGCATATACCAGGGAGTACTCCCTCTACTGGATCATGGCCTCCTTCATATTCCTGATGATAAACCCCTTCCTCCTCCTGCTCCCGACCGATAGAGGCGATCTGAGGTCTTATGTCAGGTATTTTATCGACCTCAAAGATCGCGAGAGAAAAAGCCTCGAGGAGATCATCTCATGGAAGAGCCTTGAGAAGGGCGCCGCCATCCCTGCCGATGCGATGGAGGCACTCAGGCGGCTCACGCACCAGAGGAAGTCCCTCTATGAACTCGGCTGGAACCTCTTCTTCATCAACTGCCAGCCACTCGCCCCGGGTTTTCTCGTGCTCTTCGCTCTCTCTTCGGTGTTCGCTCTTACGGGCTGGCTTGTGAACGGTGATTTCGCGTCGTACTCCGCCGTGATCGTCGTCATTCAATCCGCCGCAATCATCGTCTTTTATGGTGCGATCGTATATGTGCAGCCGTATTCACGCGGTTTCTTTGCGGGGATGCTCGGTATGCAGTCCCGCATCAGGGAGCGGTATAACGAGGCCTGGAGCCAGGGGCTCAGGTACGCGCTCACCGTTGCCGTCGTGACGACCGTTGCCGGCATCATCTTCATAGCGGCGATCGTTCTCCCCGGGGTGACGTACAGCAGTTTCGCCTCTGCTGAAGCCGATATCGAGTTCGGGGCCGGCATGTTCGCCCTTATCTTTCTGACGCAGCTGATCGTCGTGCGGCATCTCCAGGGAGGCTACAGTCGTACGCTCGTCCACTCGCTCTTGTCGTCCAGGATCGAGATGATCCGCGAAGAGGTGCTCCCGGTCATCGCGGACCTTTTCCCGGCGCCGCTTTGCGTCACCGCGACCTCCGGGATGGCAGAAGACCTCAAGAGGATAACCCTTGATCTGGCCCGGCACCGGGCGCTCAAGATCGACTACGTCTCGCTCTTCGGCTACTTCCCGGTCTGCATGGTGACACCGGACATCGGCGCCATAATGCGTGTTGCCGGGGTAGTGGACGGCGACCGCGAAAGGACCGGAACCCCCGGAACGGCGTAATCACCGATCTCGCCCCGGATCGGCACAGGAGAACCGGGGCGATCCTCTTCTCCCGGGCATACTACCGGCGAACGCAGTATCCGGCTGGCGCGAGGATACGGATGAGGGCATCATCCCATTCCACACCGGAGAGGTCGTCCAGCGCCGGTCGCACCTGTTCCCAGAGCCGGCTGAATTCATCGGTATCCGGAACGAGCGCTCTCTGGTACGTCACCCGTCCCGCTAACCTTCCCTGCGGATCAAGGATGAGCAGGCGGCAACAGTACTCGCGGCAGAGGGCAGGGCGTGTCAGGTGGACCGTGCACCATGCCTTTTCGCCGTCAAATCTCAGGAAGAAGCATGCGTTCGGCAACCCCTCGATACTGCTTTTATCCTCAAAAAGGGCTATCCTGTCCGGGTCGACCCGCACCTCTTGTGCATCCCCGGTATAGTGGTTGTGCACGATGAACGTGTAGTTGCCGCGCCCTTCGATGACCCTGTGGACATCCCGCATGTGGGTGCAGCACCTGCCGCACTGGCAGCACTTACCGGCTATGGCGACCCTCTCC
>MPOY01000497.1 GCA_001896715.1 Methanoculleus sp. EBM-46 | reverse complement strand
GTCGGGAAACCCGGCTCCATGTAGTCCTGCACCAGCTTCCGGTGCGTCTGGTGGAGCCCTCCCTCCTCCATGGCGCTCATGATGGCCGATTCGGATATGCATCCTACCGGCACCCCGCCCTCGAGCACCGGCAGCTGGGAGATGCCGTTCTGGCCCATGATCTCGACGGCACGGCTGACAGGGTCGTCAGGAGTAACGGAGAGCACGGGTGCGGTCATGACGGTGGCCGCCGTGACCGTTGAGTGCTCCGCCGCCTGCAGGACATCCACGATCTTTGCAAGCGTGCTCACCCTCGGGTCGACGCTGCCCGCCTCGATCCGCGCGACCATGGATTGGCTGATCCCCGCCATTCGGGCTACGTCTGCCTGTTTTAAGCCCATACGAAGCCTTTTTTCCCGCAGTTCAGCCGGGGTGGGTATCTCCATATTATTACTATAGGTAATTTTTTCACTTATACGTTTGCCCGCCGGTGCGGTCATCGGCGGTGTCGCGATCCGTCGCCCCTTCCCGGGCAGGTTGATATAGGGCAGGGTTCCACTGGATGGTATGGCCGTAAACAGGGAGCAACAGCAGAAGGTCCTCACGAAGGTCCGCGAGATCCTCTCGACCTATCACACCCGCGATGCCGTCAAGATCGAGCTGGAGTCTCGTGGGTTCACTATCAGGGCAGAGCACGGAGATGTCGTATCCCTGGAGAACACGCCCGCAGAGATCTTCGTCCAGCTCTTCGTGAATGACCGGGGCGACATCGTCGATACGCACGTCGTGACGTTTGAGGAGATCGAGCTCAGGCCGCCGGCTAAAGAATAAACTGCGCTCTACCGAGAAGAGTTGCAAGGAGTGGGAGGAGTAAGCCTCCTTCTGTTCTGTGCGGCATTCAGCTACGCGCCATACCTGGGCGGATACCAGACGATCCGTCTGCCCTATTCTGGCTTGCACCCGCAGGGGTTCACCGTTTCATCGTATCCCGCCGCTACGTTCAACGAGTCGCGCGGAAACCCGCGCAAAGCTCGCCCGGAGGGCTCGATCGTTTCATCACTGACGGCGGACCGTGTCGTTTCTGTGTCATTGCCGTGACTCTCGCCACCCGCACTTGCATGCGGCTGCGTGTCTGGCCGGTGGGAGGACTTTCCTCAGCAGCACAGAGCATGTGCCACCGTCGGCCGCACTCTCCCTCTCCTATATACTATGGTGCGGAGCAAATATATATCAGTACGGTGATCCGCCTCCATCGTCTTGCACTGCGGATCCCTTCAAAAGTCACCGGATCGGCCGCGCATACCCCCGGGCATGAGATAGGTTTATATAATCAACCTCTGTTCTTACCACCGGCGTTATCACCATGGGGGGAAGTGAGGCATCTACACAGCTGGAGCTTGCGGCAATTTTCGCGGCGTTCGTTGCCGTTACGACGCTCTTCTCGTTCGTCTCTATCGGGGCGAATGCTCTCGGGGGTAAAATCCCGGAGGGTGCGGGTGTATACCCGGTCCTGGCCGCCGGCGAACCGCGTCTTGCGCCGGTCGGGGATATCATCGGTTATCCATCGGTCCCGGGGCTCTCCGGCGACCGGATCGACGCCCTGACCTTCATCATCGCCAATACCGGGAGAGAGGGGGCGGTCGACCTCTCGCGGGCCACCGTGACGGTCATGGCGGGGAATTACCTTGAGGTTCTCACGCGATCGGAGGATCTCCACCCGGAACCGGGCGCGTGGACGACGTCGCTGCCCGGGGACAGCGACGGCAACGTGCTCCTCCGGACAGGCGAGGAGTGTGCGGTCCATATCCGCCTTGACCACCTCATCCCTGCCGGGGAGACCGTGACCGTCAGGGTGCGCCTTCCCGGTGACCGGCCCTGCCTGATCGCCGGGCAGGCCGGCCACCCGGAAGACTAAAAGTATTCAACATCATACGCCCCATTCTGATGGAAATGCTGACCCCCGAAGAAGGCAGAACGGTAGTTCGTCTGGCACGGAGCGCCATCGAAAAGACCCTCAGCGGCGAGCGGGCAGTACTGCCCGATCTCCCGGCGGTCTTTCGCGAGAAGCGCGGCGTCTTCGTCACGATCAAGCGGCAGGGACATCTCCGCGGGTGCATCGGCCTCCCGTACCCGATCAAACCCCTCGGCGAGGCTGTCGTCGAGGCGGCCATATCGGCTGCTCTCGAGGACCCCCGGTTCCCGCCGGTATCGCGGTCGGAGGTTGCCGGTATCGATCTCGAGGTGACGGTGCTCACAGAACCCCGGCCGCTCGACTGCCCCCCGGATGAACGTCCCGGTTGCGTCGAGGTCGGGAGACACGGCCTGATCGTCAGCGGTCACGGGACAGGAGGCCTCCTCCTCCCCCAGGTTCCGGCCGAGTACGGCTGGACCAGCCGGGAGTTCCTCGACCAGACCTGCATCAAGGCCGGCCTTCCGCCCGGATGCTGGAAGCGCGGCAGCGTCGCCGTGCTGACATTCGAGGGGCAGATATTCGATGAAAAGGCGGTTTAATCTGAATGACAATCACGTTTGAGGTCATCCACAAGGATATAGCGGGAAGGGTCGGGAAACTCAGGGTAAACGATAAGGCGGTCCGGACGCCGGCGCTCCTCCCGGTCGTCAACCCGCACCTCCCCCTGGTGACCCCCCGCGAGATGCAGGAGATGGGCGTCGAGGCCCTGATCACGAACGCCTACATCTTCCGGCGGAGCACGGAGTTTTGCGATCGGGCGCTTGCGAAAGGGCTTCACGCGGTCCTCGACTTCGACGGCGCCGTCATGACCGACTCAGGCTCGTTTCAGCTCTCGGTCTACGGCGAGGTCGAGGTGAGCAACCGGGAGACGCTTGAGTTCCAGCAGGCGATAGGAAGCGATATCATCGTCCCCCTGGATATCCCCACCCCGCCGGATGCAAACCGGGAGAGGGCCGAACAGGAACTCGCGGTCACGATGGACCGGATCCGGGAGGCACAGGCCCTCTTCCCCGACGCAAACCTCGCGGGGCCGGTGCAGGGCGGGATCTTCACCGATCTCCGCGAGGAGGCCGGGCGTGCCGTTCGGGACCTCGGCGTGGCTTTCGCTCCGATCGGGGCCGTGGTGCCGCTGATGGAGAACTACCGCTACCAGGACCTGGTGAGGGTCGTCCTCGCGGCCAAACGCGGCCTCTCCCCGGCGACCGCGATCCACCTCTTCGGTGCAGGCCACCCGTCGATGTTCGCCCTTGCCGTCGCTATGGGCTGCGACCTCTTCGATTCGGCAGCATACGCTCTCTTTGCCCGGGAAGGGCGCTACATCACACCGTACGGGAGCCTCAAGATCGACGAACTTGCGGAGCTCCCCTGCCCCTGCCGGGTCTGCCGCTCGATGACCGCCGACGAACTCCGGCAGTCGGAAGACCGGGAGCGGCTGCTTGCCCTCCACAACCTCCACGTCACCCTCGCAGAGATCGCCCGCATCCGGCAGGCGATCCAGGACGGGACCCTCTGGGAGCTCGTCGACGAGCGGTGCCGGAGCCACCCGCGCCTGCTTGCCGGCTACCGGGAACTCCTCGCCCACGCGGCCGAACTCGAACGCGACGACCCCGTCTCCAAGCGCCGGTTCTTCTACCGGGGCTCGGAGACCTGCCGGCGGACGGAGGTGCTCCGGTTCCATGAGGTCGTTCCTCGCATTTCCCTCGGCGAGCGGGTGCTGGTGACGTTTGACGGGCGCGAAGTCCCCGGATTCGATACGGTCCTGAACTTCAAGCCCCCCTTCGGGCCGTATCCCGTGGAACTCGCGGAGACGTTCCCGATAGGCCAGAGCGAGATCCCGGATTGGGACGACGATATGGTCCGGTCGGGATGCGCCGGTATCCGGGCCCTGGTGGAGGCGCACCCGGAGAAGAGGTTTGCCATCCGGTGCAGCGATGCGTGGGTAAGGATCGTCCTCGAAGAGGTCCCCGGTGCGGAGGTGTTCCGTGAGCAGGTATGAGGCGCAGAAGCGCGACGGCCTTGCGCGGATCGGGATCTATGAAGAGGGAGGGACGACCGTCTCCCTCCCCGCCGCCCTCGATACGGGTGCCCTCTTCCCGTCGCTCCGCGAACGTGCCTTCTCAAACGTCCCGCTCTCCGCCGACCCGGCGTTCGTCCGCGACTACTTCAGCCCCGGCGAGGGGCAGCCGGTCGCCGTCCACCCGATCGCCCCGCCGGCGGTAAGGTCCGGCGACTGCGTCCTTGTCGCGAACTGGCACACGGCACTCAAGAACCCGCGGAACTACGCGACATGGCTTGCAGCCTTAAAAGAGAGCGTCCCCCCGGATACCGCGTGGTACGCCCCGGGAGCGGCACTCCCCTCGACCGCCTGCCTCCTCGTCTACTCGGGTTTCGACCTCTTCGACTACCGGGCGGTCGACCTCGCCTCTGCACAGAGGATCTTCTGCCTCCCCGAGGGCGGGTTCCCGGCCTCGATCATGGCGACCGGGGTCTGCGGGTGCGAGGGCTGCCGGGACGGCGACCTTGTCCGGCACAACCGGCTTGCGTTCGACCGCGAGCTCGCCCTCATCCGGCACTACATCGAGGCCGGGCGGCTCCGGGAACTCGTGGAGTCGCGGTGCCGCGCGGACGCCGCACAGGTGGGCATTCTCCGGTTCCTCGACCGGAACTACGCCCTCATGGAGCGCTCCCTCCCGGTGGTGCGGGCGGTGCCGATGCTTGCCGCCGCCGCCGAGTCGCAGAACAGGGCGGAGATCCGGCGGTTCGCCGACCGGGTGATCGAGCGGTTCGTCCCGACCCGGACCGACGTCGCGGTCCTCCTCCCCTGTTCTGCGCGGAAACCCTACTCGTTCTCACGAAGCCACAGGCTCTTTGTGAACACGGTGGACCGGCGGGCGCACGAACTGATCGTCACCTCGCCCCTCGGCCTCGTGCCGAGAGAGCTCGAACGGGTCTATCCGGCGGGCCACTACGACGTGCCGGTGACCGGCTACTGGGACCGCGAAGAGTGCGCCTTCATCGCCGACATACTCGCCCGCTACTTCGCCGCGCACCCCTACCGCCGGGTGATTGCCCACCTCGAGGGCGGGGCGCTCACCGTCGCAGAGATGGCGGCGGCGGCCTGCGGCATCGATCTCGAGGTGACCTGCCATGGTCACCCGACGGCGCCCGGCTCCCTGCGCGCGCTCAACGCCGCCCTCGAGGGCGAGCGCCGGGTGCAGACCGATATGGTCAGGGGCACGGTCTCCTGGCAGTTCGCGACCGATATCAGCACAAAAGGCCTCCAGGTCCGGGGCAGGAGCATGCAGATGGCGGTCCTTCGCGGGAAGCAGCAACTCTTCAGCATCGATGCGGGAACCGGGCTTTTGCGCCCGACGTTCGAGGGCTGGGGCCTGATACCGGAGGGCTACCGGGTCGGGATCGATGCGTTCGTGCCGCAGGGCGATGTCCTTGCCCCGGGGATCACGGCGTGCGATCCCCGTATACGGGAGGGCGACGAGGTGCTCGTCGAGGGCCCGCTCGCGGTCGCCACCGGCCGGGCGATG
>MPOY01000151.1 GCA_001896715.1 Methanoculleus sp. EBM-46 | reverse complement strand
TATATAATATACCTTAGCCGTTACTACACCAGAGCTTATTGCATAAGCAAATCCGTACTTTCCAGAATCAATATCTCTTCCAAGATCCGCCAAAGTAATTGTAGTTCCATTTGCATTTTTAACCACAGTACTTACTCCATTAACGTAAGCTGCGTTTTCTAAAGCACTTGCGAGTGTCTTCAAGTTCTGTGCTACCTGTGTCGCCTTGGATTTCTTGATGGCATTCAACGCCACCGGCGTGATTGTTGCGATCAATGCGGCCATTACCGCGAGAACGATCAAAAGCTCAACCAGCGAAAATCCCTTTTTTCTGTTTTTCATAATATACTATCCCTCCTGTTTGTTGGTTTTCCATCTGAACAATTATATGCAAGGGTGTGCCAACAAACTGGAAGCACAAAACGGCCCTCGATTTGAGGGCCGTTTCCATTTATTATTATTCATCAATAGACGGTAAAATCAAAATAATAGTAAATATAGCCAGTTGTGTTTGAATAATCTTTCCCGTCTTTTGCCAAGCTTTTACTCGCATCTAAAAGAGTCGAACTATATCCAACGTTTGTAGCATTAAGTACTTCTTTCACAGTGGATGTATTTGCATCCAAACCACCATAGAAAACTACTACATTATATTTGCCCGAACTCTCAGTATAAGCAAATCCATAAAGATCTTTATCAGAAGAATCTTTTGGAAGATCTCTTGCTAAGTCTTTAATTTTAATTTCAGTGCCACCACTAGCGTTCTTGATTTTCTTATTAGTATCTATTCCATTCACATACGCCGCATTTTCAATTGCACTTGCAAGTGTCTTCAAATTCTGTGCTACCTGCGTTGCCTTGGATTTTTTGATTGCATTCAACGCCACCGGCGTGATTGTTGCGATAAGTGCTGCCATCACGGCGAGTACGATCAACAGTTCAACCAGAGAGAACCCTTTTTTTCTACTCATCATTACGCCTCCTAATATAAGCTGACATATATATAGCACTACCGTGCCAGTATGTAACATATCACTCTATAATCGATCTAATATTACTATTTAGATTGTAATATACATTTATTAGACAATATGTCCGATGCATTCTTAATTCCAGCGCATTGCGATTTGCAC
>MPOY01000655.1 GCA_001896715.1 Methanoculleus sp. EBM-46 | reverse complement strand
TCGGCCGCCTCGTAGAGACTTTCCGGAATGTTCTGCAGGCCGGCCAGGAAGTACATCATCCAGTATCCCGAACTTCTCCAAACGTTCAGCATTATCAATCCCCACAACGCCTGATTGGGCGAGGCGAAAAAAGGCTGTGGCTTAAGACCTAGCGAAGTTAAAAAACTGTTCGCCAGTCCGTAGTAAGGGTCGAGCACGATTGACCAGATAACCGCGACCACCGCGTACGAGATCGCCGTGGGCAGAAAAAAGACCGTTCGAAAAAACTTTGTGAAGAAATGCGACCCGTTGAGCAACAGGGCCATGAGCAAGGAACTCAAGACTATCAGCGGGTTGACTATCGCCGAATAAAGGAGAGTTACCCAGAAGGAATTCCAGAAAACGGGATCGTACTTGAACAGATAGGAGTAATTTTCAAATCCCACAAAAGACTTTGTTCCTCTGAAACTGGTCGTTGTCAGACTCTCGATAAAAGAGACGCCTATCGGCCAGATCTTGAACAACAAAAGAAATACCAGCGCGGGTAATATAAAAAACCATGCAACTCTGCCACTTCTGAACACTTCCGCACCATCCAGATTAAATTCAAATACGATCCCCTTCGATCATTTGTACCTCTTCAGTTCTCTATCGATTCTAATTGCGGCATCGTCAAGGGTTTTCTTAGGATCGGCCCCATAGTGAATAGAGTTGAAAGCCTCTCTGAGCATCAATTCGTATTGCGAGTAACCGGGCGTTACCGGCCTGGCCACGGCGGTGTGTTCCATCTCATACAGGAAGGTCTGCCACATCGGATTTTCGAAGACCTCTGGCAGGGCCTCATAGACATCGTACCTAGCCGGAGCGATGCCGTTCAGCAAGTGCCAGGTTATTACGGCTTCTTTCCCGGTAATGAACTTGGTGAACTTCAGAGCTTCGTCGAGCTTCTTGGTTTTCGAGTTTATTCCCACATGCCAGCTTCCGGTGGGAGTGACGATCGCTCCTCCTTCGAAATAAGGGAAGGGTGTCAGGCCGAATTCGACCGAAGGATACTGGGACATCCTGCGTATATTCCATTCGTTGCCCAGCATCATGGCCGCCTTGCCGGTACCGAAATACTCCCTGGCGATGGCCGAATCGGAAACGCCCTGAGGGCTTATCTTCCACTCGTTGAAGAGTTTCCAGTAGAAAGTTGTGCCTTCTATGAACTCCTTGGAGTTGATATATCCCTGCGAGACGAACCCGTCGCTGGAGAGTACTTGAGCTCCAAGCGATTGTACGATCGGGAATATAAGATAGGGTCTGTCTATCTGCTCGATCACCAGGCCCCAAATGTCAGTTATACCATCGTTGTTCGTGTCTTTGGTGAGAGCTTTAGCAATTTCGACAACCTCATCCCATGTCAATCTCTCGTCGATCCCTTCGGGTGGAAAGGGTATTCCGTACTCCTTGAAAATGGCCTTGTTGTAAAAAATCCCGGCCGAAGATGTGCCGTATGGTACCGAATAAAACTTGCCGTTGTAGCTCCCCTCTTCGATCGATGAGCTAAACCAGTCATCCATCTCTTCATCCGTGAAATAATCGTCCAGGGCCAGTAAATAGCCTCTAGCCGCGTAAGATGCGGTGTTAGGACCGTCAACGATATAAACGTCCGGCGTCCCATCGCCCGCGGCGAGTCTCACTTCAAGAGTCTGGAAAAGCTGCCCGAACGGAACAAGTTGAATGTCCACTTCGATAGTGGGGTTCTCGTCCTTGAAAGCTTTCACCAGCTGCATGACCTGATCCTGTGGCCAGCCCATCCACAAAACCTCGATGGTCGTTGCAGAGAGAAAAATCCCGATCAACAGTACCAGCAGTACAAAAAGCCTTCTCAACGCACTCACCTCCTTGGTAATGGTATCTTAGCGCCTTCTGATCAACTTGAAAGTGAACTTACCGACAGGGAAATAACTTTTGGAGTACAGGACCCTTCTGTTCTGCGAATCGTAATGTATCTGCTCCAGCAGCAGAACCGGCGTTCCGGTCTCTACGGAGAGCTTTCCGGTCAACTCCTCTCCAGCGGTCATAGGTATCAGATCGCACTCGGCGTACCTTATATCCACTCCGTAGTGATCCCTCAAACCGTCGAAGATGGAGTTGTGAATCCTGTCCGGATCAATGTTCCCGGCGATCGAACGGGAAATGAAATCTACGCAGAGCGCTACCGGCACTTCTGAGGCGTACTTGATCGTCTCCATTATGAAGATCTTTTCACACGGTTCTGTATCGAGCTTCTGGCCTATCTCACCCGGGCATTCCAGGAGCTCGAATCTGGTGATTTTACTTCCGGCTTTGAACCCCTGCGCCCTTATGAACTCAGTGATCCCGGCAAGTCGTTCAATTCCTCCACGGATCAACGGATACCTGTCGGTCACGAAGTTGCCCACACCATGACGCTTCACCAGAAGGCCCTCTCTCTGGAGAAGACCGATCGCCTCTCTCAAGGAGTTTCTGCTCACCCCCAGCTCCAT
>MPOY01000194.1 GCA_001896715.1 Methanoculleus sp. EBM-46 | reverse complement strand
GCGGCGCTGGTGGCTTCGCGCTCGCAGGGCATCCGGCGGGCAGGGTTTGGAGCCTGGGTTGTAGGAAACCTGCTGTGGGTGATATATGCGACGGTGGAGGGGAACGCCTACATGATGACTCTCTTCGGGTTTTACTGGATCACGGCAGCACTGGGGCTGATGAACACGCGGGAAGGGGAGGATGCGGGCCGGTCCACACCGCAGGACTGAACGACATGGACCGATGCCCGCACGATGTATGGCGAGACAGGAGCGCCATCTCATCATCAATGCGGGATGGAGGGCGCAGCCGAGAACTCAGTCGCCTGCCCGGAGAGATCTATCGCGTCCGGCGTGCGGAACGAGAACGTCAGTCTCCCATGATAGGGGGCCGGAGATCAACACAGGTACCGGTGTTCGCGGGCAGGTGACCGGCACACCTGGAGGGGTCATCAGATCCCGTAGTGCTTCAACCTTCTGTGAGAGAATCCCCCGAACGTCAGATGTCCCAAAAACAGAAGATGTCCGATATGTCTGATAAATGTCCGATAAATGTCCGATATCTTGCAGGGTATACTCTCGACACATCAGGTGTTTCCGGGGCGCAGTCGAGCTAAAACGTACTTTCTGCCCTTTTTCGCACCGACCGCTTCCAGCAAGCCGCGATGGACGAGATCGAGAAGATCGCGGTACCGGGTCTTCTCCGATACCTCCGGAGCAATCGCCGCATACTCCACAGCAGTTATACCGCCGTTTTCTCTGGCAAAGGACATCGCCTGCAACTGCCGCTTGTTCAGACCGGCGTCTCGCAGGGAATCTTCGGTAAACCGCAGATCCTTTCTCATGCGCACGATAAACCCGAACGAGTCGCTTTGAAATTCAGGCTCCGGGAGTCCGGCTTCTGCGAGCGCGTCCACGATTCGCCCAATGCCGGAGCCATACCTCTCGACAAACCCTGCGAGGTAGAATATCTTTGCTATGAGGGGGTTATGCAGGAACGAGTAGTGCTCGGTCTTGAGCATCTCGATCGTGATTCCTTGCGGTAGAGATCCGGGATTATGGAACCGTATGGCGTCATCGTAAACACGGATCTGCGTCTGGATGTCGGTATTGAAATAGTCCCGGTGGATAAGCGCGTTGAGGAGCGCTTCACGAATTGCCAGTAGCGGATAGTCCCAGATCTCCTTCCTCTGGAAGGACTCCTGCATTGCGTCCGCCGAGATCTCATATCGGACATCGATGAAACTCTT
>MPOY01000481.1 GCA_001896715.1 Methanoculleus sp. EBM-46 | reverse complement strand
GTCGGAGACGAACGAGAGGAGATCCCAGTCCCCGGCATCCAGCCGCTCCCGCACCAGTTCGAACCGGTGGATGCGGTTGCTCCGGTGCGGGGAGTAGCCGTGGTCCTGGACCGCGACCGCGACGTTCTCCGGGTACGCGATGCCAAAGAGGGAGAGTGCCGTCCGGAGTTCTGACTCCATGTAATCGGTGGTATGGACGACCACCGCATCTTCCGGGGGATTGGTCTCGATAGCGACTCCCATCGACTGGACCCTCTCCGGATCGTCGTGGAGGGTTCCGGCGGCATCGGGAGTGGCGTAGACGGGGAGGCCTGCCGCCAGGTGCTGCCGTACCGCGCCGGTGTTCGCGCCGCCGCCCATCAGGAACCCCTCAAGGAAGATCGGGCGGCCGGCCCGGGTCGCCCGGCGGATCCGATCGGCCGTCACCACCGTCGGAGAGGGGAGGACCAGTTTGATGCTGTTCTCGATAGAACGGCCGGGTTCGTAGACCAGGATATCCTGGGTGCCCCTGCCGACGTCGATCGCAAGAAGCGGTGTCGTCAGATCGATCATGAGTGAGCCTCGCACGCCGCCGTCCTCACGACAGGCGGCCTTAACAGGATCTCTTTTACCGGGACTAAAAAGGTGTGATGCCGGTCAGGCGTCCGCCCGGTCTGCCGCCGGCGAGAAACCGGCCGCCCTCCCCGGGCGGGGGTGGGCTGGCTTCAGCTCCCGGTATTCTTTTAAAGAGACCGTCAGGTCGCGGGTGAAGGCGAAGTAGCCGATCTGGGTCGTCCGGCAGAGGTTCATCGCCATCTCCATCAACCCCCGGGGGTCGGGGCGCGCCTCCCCGAGCCATACGTGGAATATGTTCCCGCCATCCACGATCGGGAAGAAGATGTGCTCGATCTCGATCCTCTTCGTGAGCGGGACCGGGGCCGCCGGGGTGACGTGGGTCCCGTTCGTGTAGTAGATGGGAAGGTCGAGCGTCGTGCCGAGCATATCGACCGCCGCATCGACGTCGCCCTTGATGACCCGGAGTGCGTGCTCCCGGAACCG
>MPOY01000006.1 GCA_001896715.1 Methanoculleus sp. EBM-46 | reverse complement strand
GCTTAAGACGTTCGAAGTCACCGTTACTGCCGAGCCTGAAGAGGGCGGAGTAGTCAGCGGAGGCGGCACTTACGATTGTGGCAGTGAAGTCACCGTAGTCGCCACTCCTGAAGACTGTTACGACTTCGTAGGCTGGTTTGTGGGTGAGCTTCTGGTTAGTGAAGATGCAGAGTACACCTTCACTGCCGAAGCCAATGTTGACCTGGTAGCGGTTTTCACCATCAAGACCTACGTAGTTACTTCAACAGCCGGAGAAAACGGAGCAGTCGATCCAGAAGGCGAAACGGTAGTCGATTGTGGAGATGATCTTCTGTTCACTTTCACTCCCGACGAGGGTTACGGCGTTGACCAGGTAACGGTCGATGGGGCTCCCGTCGATGTAGTCGGTTATCCAGATACAACCGATAAGACCTACAATCTTGAAGATATACGTGACAATCATGCCATAGACGCTACTTTCAAGCAGGTCTTCTTTGTAACCGATTTTGATTTCCAGGCTCAGAGTCCTTTGGGAAATAGATATGACGTACATATCGAAGTCGATTCGGAAGTCACTCTACTGAAGTTCTCTTATCCTGGCGACGATACTGAGCTTCCTGTTCCCGAAGCCCCAGTAGTCGGTGGAGTAGCCAATATCGTCAATTTCTTCACGCTTGACGATGCGGATTTCCTTTTGATAAAAGCCTTCACGGCCGATGGCAATCTTCTGGCAGAGATAGTGGTGGAACTGGATTATAGCGAAGCCTTCCTAAAGGTTGCAACATTTACTCCAAAGAGAGAATGGTCTTTGCCTTCCGCAGTTATTTATGATGTTCATATCGAAGTCTCAGACAATATCGATAGAGTAGAGTTCTCCTACCCCGACAATCCAGAGGCCGAACCGATACCTGCAATGGCAGTTCCAGTCGGTGGAGCAATAGACATAGAGATGAACTCCGTAGATTTCGATGCCGAAGAGATAACCGTTATGGCATACAGCGGTGCTGAGCTTCTGGTTTCCAAGATCTTCGATCTCCTGAAAGTTATAGAAGTGACCTGTGAGTTTGTCGCTGATTATCCGATCCTGGGTATTTCCGAGTACAAATTCACCGTGGTTGTTAATTCGCCCTTCTGTACTTCAATCGAGTTCGCTGCGGATGGAGAAATACAGGTTATTGAAGGCAATCCATTTGCAGTACCGGATCTGGGGACTTATGAGTTCCGTGTCTTCGTAGCTTCCGCATTGAACAGAGTTGACGTCATGGCTAAAGACGGTGCGGACGATAAAATAGCTGAGAGAAACATTGATCTTCCTTAGTACCAGTTTATTATTTGGTTTCAGAGAGTACTGAGTAGTGTTTATGGAATACAGGTTTTGCAAGTTAGTCTTTGTTATGATTGAGTTGAACCTAAAAAGGAGGTTGAGTTTGCATGCTTAAACGCAAGGGTT
>MPOY01000344.1 GCA_001896715.1 Methanoculleus sp. EBM-46 | reverse complement strand
CCGACCCGGAGTTCGCCGAGACCCAGGATTACGGCCTTTACCTCGCTAAAAAAGTTGTTCTCCATGGTATCCCGGAGGCCCGTTATGAGATCGGTTCCATCAGGCGTTCCAGCATGTGGAAGAGCTGGTGCATGAGCTCGGTGTTCGGGAGCATGTAGATGCTCCCGTAGACGGGCGGCGCCTCGCTCTCGAGTTCCGTATTGAAGATCAGGATGTCGTTCACGTCGCCGGCTACCTGCGCGACGATGGACTCAAACGCCGCATGCGTCATATCGATGGCCAGCGCCGGCGGGGACGGCAGCATGACGATGCCCAGGAGCTCGGCGGTCGCATCGAGGAACGCCGATATCATGATGTTCCCGATCTCGATCGCGGCGCTCCGGTCCATATCGTCGATCTCACGATCGGTATCGGTCATACCGAGCATCTGGTTCGTCAGCTGGATGACGGTCGCCCGCGGCATGCTGACGACGATGTACCCTCCGTCCGCGACCTCGCCCTGGATCTGGAAGACGACCACGGCCGATATCTCGTTGCCTATGTAACTGTGCATATCGGCTATATCGACGGCATGCACCTCCGGCACCGTCATATCGATCGGGCACATCAACATCTGCGAGAGGGTTGTCGCTGCATGCGCTGCACCGATATTGCCTAACTCCGCCAGCGCGTCCATCTGAATCGGATCAAGTTCCATGAAAATTTCTCCTAAACCATTGTGTTTACATCGAGCACTGGCACGACATCGCCGTCCCCGGGGATGGTGATCCCGCTGATCCCGCGGCAGTTGCCGGCAATCCGCGAGAGCGGTTTCACCACCACCTCCTGCTGGCCGTCCACCGTATCGACGAGAATGCAGCATCGCCTGCTGTTGTTCTGCAGCACGACCAGCGTATCGCTCCTCCGCGTCCGGCCAAACATATCCTCGAGGCGATGCACGGGCAGGATCTGGTCGCGGAGCAGGATCGCTTCGCTATCGCCGATCCGGTGAACCGCGTCCATCCTCATCTGCGCCACCTCGACGACGTTGCTGATCGGGATGGCGCACCGCATACCGTTGATGTGGACCATCATGACGTCGATGATCGCCATCGTCGGGGGCAGCACCAGTTCGAACTTCGTCCCCGCCCCTAACGCGGACTCGACCTTGATCGTCCCCTTGAGCGACTCGATCGTCTTCTTGACCACGTCGAGCCCGACGCCCCTGCCGCTGATGTCCGTGATCGTCTCGGCCGTGCTGAACCCCGGTTCAAAGAGCAGGGCGATGAGGTCGTCTTTCGTCGCGGCCGCCGCCGCCTCGGGCGCCATGAGATCCTTCTCGACCGCCTTCTTCCGGAGCCGCTCGGTATCGATGCCGGCGCCGTCGTCCTCGATATCGATGACGACGTTGTCCTTATCCCTCCGTGCCGTCAGCCTGAGCAGCCCTTTCCGGGGTTTTCCGGCGGCTTCGCGGATGTCCGGGGTCTCGATGCCGTGGTTCACGGCGTTTCGGATGATATGGAGGAGGGGATCGGAGAGGCCGTCCATCATGCTCCGGTCAAGCTCGGTCTCGCCGCCCTCGATGACGAGCTCGACCTCTTTGCCGTCGTGGTTTGCCACGTCCCGCACGACCCGCGGGAGGCGGTTGAATAT
>MPOY01000346.1 GCA_001896715.1 Methanoculleus sp. EBM-46 | reverse complement strand
TCCCCTTCACGCTCCGACGGGCACCTCGACCGGGCGCGCCATCCCGCTCTCCGGCAGAATGATCCAGAGCAGGATGTAGACGACGATCCCGGGTACAAAACCCGTGACCGCGGTGCCGATAGCCCAGATCACCCGGATGACGTTCGGATCGATCTCAAGGTATTCCCCGATGCCTCCGCATATGCCGGCGATCCACCGGTCGGTTCTCGAACGGTATAACCTCTTCATGGCAACTCCGCAGGGTCATTTTACCGTATGCGTAATAGGTGTTTCCCCCGGGAGTTCGGGAGAATAGGTGCCGGAGGCCGGCACCTCATCCGGACGCGGAACGAACCGCACCGCGCTTCCTGCGCCCCTGCCGGACCTTCCCGGTCTGAGGGGCACAGGCGTCGCAACCGCCGCAGGGAGCATTGAAGTCCTCCCCGAAGTAGGCGAGGAGCCTCTCCCTCCGGCACCCGGTCGCGGTGCAGTACTCCACCATGCTCTGCAGTTTCGAGCGTGCGACGTCGCGCCGGAACTCGGACGGGAGGTCGCGGTCGATGAAGGACCGGAGGCGTTTTGCGTCGTCGTCGTGATAGAAGAGGATGCAGTCGCCCGTCGCTCCGTCCCTCCCTGCCCGGCCGCTCTCCTGGTAGTAGGCCTCGAGCGTATCCGGCATATCGTAGTGGACGACGAACCTGACGTCCGGCTTATCGATGCCCATGCCGAACGCACTCGTAGCGCAGACGACCCCGGCCTTTCCGTGCAAAAACCGGTCCTGTGTCCTGGCCCGGGCGGCCGCCGTCATGCCGGCGTGGTAGGGCAACGCTGCCATGCCGTCGGCCTGGAGACGGGCCGAGAGCGTCTCGGCCCCATCCCTCGTCGCGGTATAGACGATACCGGCGCCGGCCTTTCGGTCCTGCAGGCAGGTGCGGAGCTCTGCATACGGGTCTTCTCCCTTGGCGATGACGGCATACCTGAGGTTCTCCCGGTTGAAGCTCCCGACGTAGACCGCCGGGTCTGCGAGATCGAGTTGCCGCGCGATATCGTCGCGGACGTCCGGCGTCGCGGTCGCCGTCAGGGCGACCGTCGGCACGCCGGGGAGACGCTCCTTGAGGACCGCAAGCGACCGGTACTCCGGCCGGAACTGGTGCCCCCACATCGATATGCAGTGCGCCTCGTCGATCGCTATCAGCGTGACGGGGAGGGATGCGACGAGAGCGAGGAAGTCGTCGCTGACCGCCTTCTCCGGCGAGACGTAGAGGATCTGGATCTGGTTCTCTTCGAGTTCGGAGAGTATCCGGCATGTCGTTCTGTAGGACCCGGAAGAGTTCAGCGCCTCGGCGCCGATCCCGCGTGCCTGCAGGTCGTCGACCTGGTCCTTCATCAGGGCGATGAGCGGCGATATCACGAGCGTAACGCCGTTACCCATGACCGCAGGGACCTGGTAGCAGAGCGATTTGCCCCCTCCGGTCGCAAGCACCGCAAGGACGTCGCGCCCGGCAAGGAGGTCCTGGATAATCTCCCGCTGGTATGGGTTGAACGTCGCATGCCCGAAGTAGCGCTGCAGGATCAGGTGCAGGCGATCCATCACTCTCTATTGGCGCTCCGGCGGCATAGTATCTTCGGCCGCAAAAATCCTGCAGAATG